>JAICMS010000208.1 GCA_025929075.1 Propionibacteriales bacterium | reverse complement strand
TGCTCCCCGACGACGCCGAACTGCCCCTCCCCGACCCCTCCGACCCCGCCGAGGCGTCACATCTGCACCGACACGCCGACGAAACCGGTGGGTTGGCGCCGTCTCGGCGGGACATGGTGCGGCGGGGGAAGCGGACGGTGATGGTCGCGGGGGACGATGCGGGGCCGCCCGCCCGGCTGCTCGCCCAACACGCCAACTGGCCGCTGTTGGCCGAGCCGACCTCGGGCGCCCGCACCGGCACGCATGCGATCCGGACCTACCGGCTGCTGCTCGACACGTCGCTGGCCGACCGGATCGAGCGGGTCGTCGTGACCGGACATCCGACGCTGTCCCGCCCGGTCACCCGGCTCATCTCACGGTCCGACATCGAGGTGATCTCCGTCCGCGGTCGATCAGGGATCTGCACCGACCCCGGCCGGGTCGCTGCACACCTCGACTCGCTCCCCGGGGTCGACGGCGCCGAGCAGAGCGACTGGCTCGACACCTGGCGGTCCGCCGACCGGGAGCTGAGCGCGCGGATCGACGCGCTCGCTGGTGACGACCACGAGAGCCGGCCGCTGTTGCTCGCCCGGCACGTGGCGGCAGCGGTCCCGCCCGGCGGCCTGCTGGTCGTCGGGTCGTCGCAGCCGGCCCGTGACCTCGACGTGATGGCGTCGCCCTACCCGGCCGGGGAGCGCCGGCTGGTGATCGGCAACCGCGGGCTGGCCGGCATCGACGGGATGGTATCGACCGCGATCGGCGCGGCGTTGGCCCGCGACTCCACCCGGGCGCTTGCCTACGTCGGCGACCTCACCTTCCTCCACGACGCCAACGGACTCCTGCTGGGGCCGGCCGAACCACGGCCGGACCTCACGATCGTCGTCGCGAACGACGACGGCGGCTCGATCTTCGCGGGTCTGGAGTCGGGCGAGGCGCGGTACGCCGACAGCTTCGAGCGGGTATTCGGCACGCCGGTCAGGGTCGGCCTGGCCGAACTGTGTGCGGCCAGCCGTACGCCGTACCGGCTGATCGACGATCTCGACGCCCTGCCTGACGTCTTCGCCGAGCCCATGACCGGGATCGCGGTGCTCGAGGTGCGGGTGCCACGCAGCGGCCGGCGTCGGATCGAGCAGCGGCTCCGAGACCTTGCTCGTGACACCGTGGATAAGGTCGGGTCGTGACGACAGACGCATATATCCGGTTCCCCGACGTCCGCGGCGACAACGTTGTGTTCGTCGCCGAGAACGACGTGTGGCTCGCCTCGACTGCCGGCGGTCGCGCCTACCGCGTCAGCGCCGACAACGTTCCCGCGCGCTCACCACGCATCTCTCCCAACGGCGACCTGGTCGCGTGGGCGGCCAATCGCGACGGCGCGCAGGAGGTGTACGTCGCGCCGCTGGAGGGCGGCGTCTCCAAGCGGCTGACGTTCTGGGGCCAGGCCGCGACCACCGTCCGGGGCTGGGTCTCCGACACCGAGGTGCTCGTGGTCAGCACCGTCGGTGAACCCGAGCGGCAGTGCTCGTTCGCCCACGCGGTACCGGTCGACGGCTCGCCGAGCAGGCGGCTGCCCTACGGGTGGGTCGACGAGCTCGCGTTCGGGCCCGACGGCGGCGTCCTCATCACGACGTCCGCGTTCGTCGAGCCGGCCTGGTGGAAGCGCTACCGCGGTGGCACCGCCGCCACGTTGTGGCTCGACACGGCCGGCAACGGTGACTTCCGCCGGATCTTCGCCGACCTGGCCTCCGGGCTGGTCAGCCCGCTGTGGGTGCGCGGCAGGGACGGCAAGGAGCGGATCGGCTTCATCTCCGACCACGGCGGTCGCGCCCAGGTCTACAGCGCGCCGCTGCGACGCCGGGGCATCGACGCCAAGGCCCTGGTCCGGCACACCGACCACGACTACTACGCCCGACAGGCCACCTCCGACGGACGGCGGGTGGTCTATGTCAGCGGCGGCTCCCTGTACCTGCTCGAGTCTCTGGACGCCGGAACCGAGCCCCACCGCGTCGACGTCCGCCTGGGTGGGCCACGGACCGCCCAGCAACCGAAGCGGATCCCGGTCGACGCCGGCAAGGTCGACACGATCGGCGTTGACAAGACCGGGCGGGCGTCGGTCATCGAGTCGCGCGGGACCATTCAGTGGGTCACCCATCGTGACGGCCCGGTGCGCGCGCTCGCCGACGGTTCCGGTGTACGCCGACGGCTACCCGCGTTGCTCGGCGACAGCGGCTGGGTGGCCTGGGTAACCGACGGCAACGGCGACGGCGACGACGCTGTCGAAGTCGCCAACCTGGCCAGCCCCGACGCGTCCGCCGCGGTGGTGGTGGCCGCCGGCAAGCTGGGTCGGGTCCTGGAGACGACAGGTTCGCCTGACGGGAAGCAGCTCGCCGTGGCCAGCCACGACGGCCGGCTGCTGCTGGTGAGCCTGGCCACGGACAAAGACGGCGCTCCCAGCACCGGGACGGCCCGCGTCCGCGAGGTCGACCAGACGACGATGGGCGACGTGCAGGG
>JAICMS010000034.1 GCA_025929075.1 Propionibacteriales bacterium | reverse complement strand
TGCGGCTGGGCGCGTCCGACGAGGAGATCGCCGACCGGTGGCGGGTGGCCATGTGGAGCAAGCGCCCCGGCCATGGGATCGACGACGAGTCCTTCCTGCAGCCCGCCCGCCCGATGAGCGCCATCGGCGGCTGACGCCGCTTGGCGCACGTCGGTCAGTGGAAGGAGTCGGGAGCGGGCGGCGGGAGCTCGCTCTCGGAGTGGCCTGCGGTGAGTTGGCGCTTGCCGTCGTCGATCGGGACGGCTGCGCCGTCGCCGCGGTTGGACGCGTTGGCAATCACCACGGCGACGTACGGCAGCACGAACGCAGCTGCGACCAGTCCCCACCGCACCGGGTTGTGGATCACGACCGCCAGCACGAAGCAGACCGTGCGGATACCCATCGAGATCAGATAGCGGACCTCGCGGCGGTGGATGTCTTGACTTCGGCCGGTGCGAGCCGTCGTGATCGTCACAGGCGTCTGCTGACGCTGACTCATGATCCTCCTCGGCTTCCACGGTACGCCGGGCCGCTCGCCGCACCCGCCTCCGTACCCGTCCGGCAGTAACGCCCACGAAGCGAGACAGGTGCGGGCGGGCGATGATGGCAACATCCAGCGGCCGCCAGCACGAGGAGCACGTCATGTCCAACCGCACCTACCGAGTCACCGAGGTCGTCGGCACCTCTCCGGACGGCATCGACGACGCCATCCGCAACGCGATCACGCGGGCGAGCCGGACGCTGCGGCACCTCGACTGGTTCGAGGTCACCCAGGTCCGCGGCCAGGTCGTCGACGAGCGGGTGGAGCACTTCCAGGTGGGCCTCAAGCTCGGCTTCCGGCTCGAGGACGACGAGTAGCGATCCCAGCCCCGGCTGGGCACTGGCCGGCGACCGCCGATAGCGTCGGTGCCCGGGCAGCGAGGAGACACAGTGGGCAGATCGGTCCTGGTGACCGGAGGAAACCGCGGCATCGGGCGCGCGATCGCGGAGGCCTTTGTGATCGCCGGCGATGACGTGGCCGTGACCTACCGGTCGGGCGAGCCGCCAAGCGATGTCGTGGGGGTGCGCTGTGACGTGACGGTGGCCGACCAAGTGGAGTCCGCGTTCGCCGAGGTCGAGGCGGCGCACGGACCTGTCGAGGTACTCGTCGCCAACGCGGGCATCACCCGCGACACGCTCCTGCTGCGGATGAGCGAGGACGACTGGTCGGCGGTGATCGACACCAACCTGACGGGCGCCTTCCGGGTTGCCAAGCGCGCCACCCGCGGCATGCTCCGCCAGCGACGCGGCCGGCTGATCTTCATCTCCTCGGTGGTGGGGCTGCTCGGGTCGGCGGGCCAGGTCAACTACGCCGCCAGCAAGGCCGGCCTGGTGGGCATGGCCAGGTCGCTGGCCCGTGAGCTCGGCAGCCGGGGCATCACCGCCAACGTCGTGGCGCCGGGCTTCGTCGAGACCGACATGACCGCGGAGCTTCCCGAAGAGAAGCAGGCCGAGTATCGGGCGGCCATCCCGCTGGGCCGCCCTACCACCGCCGCCGAGGTGGCCGGCGTCGTGCGCTGGCTGGCCTCGGAGGAGGCGGCTTCGATCACCGGGGCGCTGATCCCGGTCGATGGCGGCCTGGGCATGGGTCACTAGCGCGGCACAGCAGAAGGGGCGAGAGAATGGGAATCCTCGAGGGCAAGCGGATCCTCGTCGCCGGGGTGACGCTGGACACGTCGATCGGCTTCGCGACGGCCAAGGTGGCCCAGGAGCAAGGCGCCACCGTGCTCGTGTCGAACTTCGGCCGGGCACTCGGGATCACCCGACGCATCGTCAAGCGGCTCCCGACTGAGCCTCCGGTGCTGGACCTCGACGTCACCAACGCCGACCACCTTGCCGGGCTCGCCGCAGCGGTGCGAGGGCACGTCGACGGCCTCGACGGCGTCGTCCACTCCATCGCCTACGGCAATCCCGAGACGATCCTCGGCGGCAAGTTCCTCGACGGGCCGTGGGACGACGTGTCCTACGCGCTGCACGTGTCGGCGTACTCCTTGACGTCCCTCGCCACCGCCTGCCTCCCCCTGCTCGGGCCGGGCGCGAGCATCGTGGGCATGACGTTCGACGCCTCGGTGGCCTGGCCCGGCTACGACTGGATGGGGGTAGCCAAGGGTGCGTTGGAGTCCTGCTGCCGCTACCTGGCCCGGGACCTCGGCCCCAAGGGCATCCGCTGCAACCTCGTCAGCGCCGGTGCCCTCAATACCCTCGCTGCCAAGGCGATTCCCGGCTTCGACAGGTTCGAAGGCGAGTGGGGGAACCGCGCCCCGCTGGGCTGGGACCTCAACGATCTGGAGCCGACTGCGCGCACCGTCGTGGCCCTGCTCAGCGACTTCTTCCCGAAGACCACTGGGGAGATCGTCCACGTCGACGGCGGTTATCACGCGATGGGTGCCTGAGGGAGCAGCGGCCCGGTGACCCACGCTGGGCGGTCGTCGCTCGTCGAGCTGCGGGTCCTCGACGGCCCCAACCTCTACTTTCCCCGTGCCGCAGTGAAGCTCACCGTCGACCTCACCTCGCTGGGGTCGCTCACGGAGGCCGACGCCAGGGGGTTCGCCCGACACATCGGACTCGCCGCCACGAGCCCGGGCGCTCCCGGCTCCGGGCTGCGCCAGCGGTTCGCGGCACGAGCGCTGGCCAGCCTTGTCCGGCACCTCGCGGCCGAAGCCGGCACCCGTCGGCTGGCGTTGCGGGTCCGGCCGACGGCCGACCAGGACTCACTCGTCGTGGCCTTCCCCTGGCGACACCGCAACCGCGCCGAGACGCTGGGCAGGCTGGTGGCAGACATTCTCGACAGCCTGCCCGCAGGCGACGTGGACTCGCTGGTGTCGGCGGCGGCACGGGAGCTGCGAGCGACGGAGCCCGGCCCCGGACCGGAGACCCTGACCCCCACCGTCCCCGTCGTCGCGGTGACCGGTACCAACGGCAAGACCACGACCGCGCGGATGATCGCGCACATCGGCAGGTGCGCAGGCTGGCGCGTGGGATGGTCCTCCACCGACGGGGTGTACGGCGACGGTGTCCTCGTCGAGGCCGGCGACTACTCCGGTCCTGGCGGTGCCGCCAAGGTGCTCGGCCTACCGGGCGTGCAGCTCGGCGTCCTGGAGACTGCAAGGGGCGGGATCCTCCTGCGCGGCATGGGTGTCAGTCGGGTCGATGTGGCCGTGGTCACCAACGTCAGCGCCGACCACCTCGGCCTGCAGGGCATCGACACCCTCGACCAGCTGGCCGAGGTGAAGTCGGTGGTGCCGCGAGTGGCACGGCGGGGCGGTTGGGTGGTGCTCAACGGCGACGACCCACGGGTGCTGGCGATGCGGGCCGCATCCCCGGCACGCCCCTGGGTGTTCACGCCCGACCAACGCTCCCCGGCGATCCGCGACGCCTTGAGCGATGGTGGCCGGGCCACCACCGTCATCGACGCGTCGATCTGCATGCTTGGCCGAGACGGCGATCCGCTGCCGCTGTTGCCGGTCGTCGACGTGCCGATGACGCTGTCGGGGCTGAGCCGGTTCAACGTCGAGAACGCGCTCGCCGCGGCCAGTGCGGCCCTGGCGCTGGGCCTGCCGGCGGCGGTCGTCGCAGCGGGTCTGCGCTCGTTCGAGCCCGGCCCGCAACACAACCCCGGGCGGCTGAACGTCTACTCCCTCCGCGGCCTCACCGTGGTCCTCGACCTCGCCCACAACGAAGCCGGGCTGACGGCGCTGCTGGAGGTGGTGGGGGCGCTGTGCAGCGTCGGGTCTCGCACCCTGCTCGGGCTGGGCACCGCCGGCGACCGGACCGACGACCAGCTCAGCGCTATGGGGGAGCTGGCTGCCCGCGGCTGCGACGAGGTGGCCATCGTGCAGAAGCTGCGCTACCTGCGCGGTCGCAGCACAGCCGAGATGACCGCGCTCTACCGGCAGGGCGCGGCAGTCGTCGGGGCGACCGACATCCCGTCGTACGACGACGAGCTGACCGCCCTGACATCCCTGGTCAACCGAGCGCAGCCCGGCGACGTCGTGGCGCTGATGTGCCAGCAGGACCGTGAGCAGGTGGCGGGATGGCTGGGCGAGCAGGGCGCCACCGTCGACGACCCCGCCACGCTGCGAGAGAAGGTGCTGGTCGCTAGTCGCTCTCGTCGAGGCGCTGCAGAGCCGAGTACGCGAACTGGAGGGCGTCGGCCCCGGCGACAGCGGTGAAGGTCGAAGTGACGATCCGGGTGAGCCGTGGACACAGGATGTGCCCCGCCATCAGGCCCGTGGCGATCCACTGCCCCAGACAGAAGGGGCAGGTGATCAGTTCGCCGATCGCATGGGCCGGGCCGTTGTGCTTGAGGTCTGGAGCCACCTCCTCGTTGACCTCCGACGGCATTCCGGTCTCCTTGTAGCGGGTGACCGGAGCGCGCAGCGGGCTGGCGACCGCATCCTTGGCCAGCGTCCGGCTGAGCCGATGGGTGGCAACGGTCAGCAGCGCGAGGTCACCGGCCGAGATCCGCTCGAGTTGCCGGCGCCGGCTCGCTACGAAGAGCAGGGCGGCGCTGCCTGCGGCGTAGACGCTCATCACCGCCAGGTAGCCGCCGAGGGGTCGATCCTGGCCGTGGCCGTAGCGGCGCTGTACCTGCTGGGCGACGCCCTTCAGCCGGTCGGCCGGCCCGTCCCCGTTGCCTTCGCGGTCTCTGCCGATATCCCTCACGATGCCCATGCCGGGTCTGGTACCCGACCCTTCGCCCGTCATGCGACGAGCCGCCGTAGTCGAGCGTCAACCGGTGACGGCGGTCGGTGCGACCGAGCCGAGGTCGGGGTCCCCGACCACGTCTGCGTCGACGGCGTTGGCGCCCGCCTGCGCCCGGTTGGACCACGACTCCAGTTCGGCCAGCACGTGGGCGTGCTTGTCGACACAGATGACGACGAGATCGCCCCTGTTCGCCCGTGCCATGGCGTGCCGGGTGGCCGCGATCTCGTCGAGGACGATCTCGACCTGCTTGCACCGGGCTCCCTCGGCGATCCGGGCGCGAACCCCGGCCGCGACGTGATCTGCGGTCTCGCCGCGCTGGCGACCGCGCAGGGCTGCGTCCTCGCGGACGACGATGACGTCGAAGTGGTCGGCAGCGACCGCGCCCAAGTCGTGCATGTCCTGGTCGCGCCGGTCGCCGGCGGTCGAGATCACCCCGATCCTCGACGGCTGGGCGAGGTCGCTGGTGGCGAGCAGGCTGTCACCGAGCTGGTCGACGAAGTCGCCGAGCATCCGCATGGCCGGCACGTTGTGGCAGTAGTCGACCACGACAGTGACGCCGTCGACGTCGATCTCGTTCAACCGGCCGGGGGAGAGGTAGTAGTTGGTGCTGAACGTGCGCAGTCCCTGCCTGATGTCGTGCAGGGGCGCACCGGCGGCGAACGCTGCCGCGGCGGCAGCGAGGGAGTTCTGCACGTTCATCCGAGCCCGCCCGCCGAACGTCGCCGGCAGCAGGTGGGTCCAGGCAAGCTGCATCTGTCGGCTCCCGTGCCGGACGACGATCATCGACCCCTTGTCGCTCCGGTCGAGCACCAGGGCCCGGCCGCCCCGGCGGCAGTGCAGGTCGACGAAGTCCCTGATCTCCGTGCCGGCCGGCTCCATGGTGAACCAGACGACGTCGCCGGAGCAGCGCCGACGCATGGACCGGACGAGCGGGTCGTCGGCGTTGAGCACGGCGTACCCGTTCCGCGGGACGGCTTCCACCGGCACCGACTTCACATCGGCGAGCTGCTCGATGGTCTCGATCCCGCGAAGGCCGAGGTGGTCGGCTGCCACGTTGAGTACGACGGCGACGTCGTTGCGTTCATAGCCGAGGCCCTCTCGGAGGATGCCACCGCGCGCGACCTCGAAGACGGCGAAGTCGACTCTTGGGTTCTGCAGCACCATCCGCGCCGACTTGGGGCCGGAGGCGTCCGCCTTGATCACCAGTCGTTCGTCGATGACGACGCCGTCGGTCGAGGTCATGCCCACCTTGCGACCCATCCCCTTGAAGATGTGCGCAATCATCCGGGCGGTCGTCGTCTTCCCGTTCGTGCCGGTCACCGCCACGATCGGGATCCGGCTGGGAGTGCCGGGCGGGAACAGCATGTCGACGACCGGCTTGGCGATGAACTGCGCGTCACCGACGGTGGGATGGGTGTGCATCCGGAATCCCGGTGCGGCGTTGACTTCGCAGATCGCACCGCCGGTCTCGCGCACCGGCTCGGTGATGTCGGGGCAGATGAAGTCGATGCCGGCGATGTCGAGGCCGATGACCCGAGCCGCCTCCTCGGCGATCTCGACATTCTCGGGGTGCGCCTCGAACGTGCGGTCGATCGAGATGCCCCCGGTCGACATGTTGCCGGTGAGGGTCAGCCGAACCTCGCGGCCGGGTTCGGGCACGTCGTCGAGCGTCAGATCCTGATTGCGTAGCAGCTCGAGCGCTGCCTCGTCGACCTTGATCCGGGTCAGCACCTTCTCGTGACCAACGCCCCGCCGGGGGTCGGCGTTCGTCGCCTCGACGAGCTCGGCGACGGTGCGCCGGCCGTCGCCGACGACGTGGGCCGGCACCCGCTCGGCGATCGCCGCGATCCGCCCGTCGATGACCAGACAGCGGTAGTCCCGGCCGGCGATGAACGACTCCACCACGACCGAGCCACCTCGACTCTGCTCCTGGGCGGTGCCGAAGGCTGCGCGTACGTCGTCGGGGCCGCGCAGGTCCAGGCAGACCCCCCGACCGTGATTGCCGTCAAGGGGCTTGCAGACCACCGGGTAACCGATGTGGTCCGCCGCCGCGACGGCCTGCTCGACGGTCCGGACCGACTCGGCACGAGGCACCGGGAGGCCGGCAGCGGCCAGCAGGCGACCGGTCAGGCCCTTGTCGCCGGCGACGTCCACAGCGATCGACGACGTGTTTGAGGTCATCGTGGCTCGGATCCGCTTCTGGTGGATGCCCTGGCCGAGCTGCACCAGCGAGTACTCGTTCAGCCGCAACCAGGGGATATCGCGGGACGCGGCCTCGTCGAGAATCGCCTGCGTCGACGGGCCGAAAGCGGTGCGCTCGGCTCGGACGATGAAGTACTCGAGCTCTGCCTCGAAGTCGAAGTCGGGGTCGGCCTCCACGAGGTGGTTGACCAGCCGGACGGCGAGCCGACCCGCTGCCAGTCCGACCGTCTCGTCGGAGTACCCGTAGATGACGTTGTAACGACCGGGCTCGCCGGCGATCTGTCGGGTCTTGCCCCGACGCAGGTCGTGCCCCACCTCCTGCTGCAGCTGGAGGGCAACGTGCTCGGTTACGTGGCCGAGCCAGGTGCCTTCGGTCAGCCGTTCGACGAAGCCGCCCTTGCGGCCCCGGGAGCAGGAATGGTTGCGCAGTCCTGGAAGCAGATCGAGCAGTCGGTCGGTGAAGCCCGGCAGCCGGTCGGTCGGCCAGTCCTCGAGCACACCGAGGTCGACGACAAGATGGATCGCCGGCTCGTAGGACCACACGTTCGGCCCGCGGTAGACCTGGGTCCCGACGATCGAGAGCTCAGGACGCGGCTGTGGACCAGGTTGGCTGCTGGGCTCGGTCATGCGGTGCCCTTGCGGCGCTCCCGGCGCCGCCAAGGGGAGGAGGACGCGCCATCGGTGACGATCGTCCGGGCAAGCTCCCGCATGTCGGCCTCGGCGACGCGCAGCTCGGCGAGCTCGGCCGGTACGACGGCTGGGCCGGTCTCGAGCAGCCGTCGCGACCGTAGGTCGAACACTGCGCCGTGTGGCAACACGTGGAACCGGGCATCGGAGACCAGCAGCGGCCTCGCGCGCTTGGCCTCATGCGCACTGGTCGTCATGTGGCTGCCGTCAACGATCGTCACCACTCCGCTCCCGACGACCTCCAGCAACGCTTCCTCACGCACCACCGCGGCGGTGTCCTCGTCGACTCCGATGCCGAGCAGGTTGGGTGACTGGGCGACGAGCGAGATCAGCCGCCCGTAGCGGTTGCGCTGGCTGAAGTGCTGGTCGACGATGCAGCCGGTGATCAACCCGAGACCAGCACTCATCTGCGTCATGCGCTGCTTCGGCGTCGAGCCGCCGCCGCCGAACGCCACCATGTAGTCCGACTGGTAGCTCGCCCCCGCCGAGGTCCCGCCGACCACCAGCCCGGCCCGATGAGCTGCCCTGATCGCGTCGGCGAGCGCGGTGCCGTTGACGACGCCGGCGAGCTTCAGCTGGTTCCCGCCGGTCATGAAGATGCCGTCGACGTCGTCCAGTCGCCGTACCAGGGCGGGGTCGTCGGCTGCCTCGCGATTCTCAGGCTGTACGGCGACAACGGAGCCCGCGCCGAGCCGGCCCAACAACGCCGTGTACATCTCGACGATGTCCGCGCCCAGCGACGACGCGGTCGGGATGACGGCGATCCGTGGAGCGTCGCCGCGGCAGGCGGCGACGAAGTGCCTCAGCACGGTGCGGCGGCCGAGCTTGTCCTCGGCGCCACCGATCAGATACAGCGGGCCGGGAATGGCGGCGGCCTCGGGCATACGCTGCACCCTATCCCGGCGCGGCCGACCGGCTGGCCGACCCTCGGAGAACGCGGGCCTGCGAGGTGCCCGGCACCTCCGGAGCGGGCGTCTCCACACCGTGCGCCCGATCGGCGGCCTCGACCTCCTCGCGGCTGATCCCGAGCAGGTACATGATCGCGTCGAGGTACGGCACGTTGACTGTCGCTGCCACCTCCTTCTGCACCATCGGCTTGGCGTTGAAGGCGATACCGAGTCCGGCAGTCGTCAGCATGTCAAGGTCGTTGGCGCCGTCGCCGATCGCCACCGTGCGGTCGAGCGGTATGCCGGCTTCCGCGGCGAAGCCGCGGAGCGCATCTGCCTTGCCCTTCCGGTCAAGGACCGGCTCGACCAGCCGACCGGTGAGCCGTCCGCGCTCGACCTCGAGCCGGTTGGCCCGCGAGTAGGCGATGCCGAGATCGGCGGCGAGGCGGTCGGTGTAAACGCTGAAGCCGCCGCTCACCAGCCCGAACCGGTAGCCGAGCCTGGTGAGCGTCCGGACCAGGGTCCGGGCTCCCGGGGCGAGTCGCAAGTCGTCGTACACCTGCTCCACCGTCGCCCAGTCAAGACCCTCCAACAAAGCCACTCGGCGCCGGAGAGCGTCGGCGAAGTCGATCTTGCCGAACACCGCCTTGCGGGTAATCTCGGCGACCGCGGCTCCGGCCCCAGCCCGCTCGGCGAGCAGGTCGATGGCCTCGTCCTGCACGAGGGTGGAGTCGACGTCCATCACGACCAGACGGTGCCCACGACGGGTGAGACCGGCAGCCTGCACGGCGACGTCGACCCGCTGCCGAGCGGCCTCCGTGGCCAGCGCTACCCGCAGCCGCTCGAGGTCGGCGCCGGACACCTCCATCTCGATCGCGGTCACGGGGTAGCGGGCCATCCGCACGATCCGGTCGATGTTGGCGCCGAGATCGGCGATCCGCCCGGCGACTGCCGAGACCGCGGCTGCATGCAGTGGTTGGCCCAGGACGGTGACGTGGCCGCGGGTGTCCGGGCGGGGGGCGTTGTCCCCCTCCCCGCTGTCCACCTCGACCTCCATGCCGAGCTCGGCGGCGACCTGCTCGACTCCCCGGATGACCCGGACGGTGTCTCGCGGTGCTGCTATCAGCACGGCGAGCACCAACCGGCCGCGGACGACGATCTGCTCGATGTCCAGCACGTCGACGCCGCAGGTGGACAACTGGTCGAAGAGAGCCGCGGTCACGCCCGGCCGGTCCCGGCCGGTCAGCGTCACGAGCAGGGTCGGCTGGCGAGGCATGGCAGGCTCAGGCTAGCGGGCGGCGAGACCGTCAGCAGGGTTGTCGAGGAAGCCGGTGGAGGAGCCCACCGCGACCAATGCCGCCCGCGCCGCTGCGTTGAGCCGAGTCAGCGCTCTCCGGCGCCGATCGGCTTCACCGCCTGTCACGGCGCCGCCGTCGTCCCGCAGCGCCAAGGCAACGACCTGTCGACAGCGCAGCGCGCTGAGCAGCAGCGCCGCCGCCTCGGGACTCCCAACCGCCACGTCGAGTCGGTCCCGACGCGGCGCGCGCAGATCGAGCAGCGCGTCTGCAGCGTCCGGACTCCAGGAGGCAACGCCCAGCGCGGCCAGTTCTTCAGTGGTGCCGAGCAGGGCCTGCCGAAGATCTCGAGCAGCCGCGTCGACGTCGGGGACGTACGACGGAGGTTGGGCCGGGATGACGTGCCAGACAACGCCGTCGGGGCCCTGCTCCGGCACGATGCCGAGGTCACAGCCGTGCAGCACGAGCGCCTCCCCGGCCTCGAGCGCGAGCACGTTGAACCGGGCCGGCCCGCCGAGCCCCTGCAGGTCGCCCGGCACCGGCAGGCTGACCGTCACTCGCGTCGTTCCCCGTCTACGCAACTCGCGCAGCATCAACGCGCTGGTGAGGACCTCGGTGTCGAGCACGAAGCCGATGGTGCTGCAGGCGTGCCCCACCTGCGCGATGGCCGCATCGGCGTCGAGCCGGCCGCCGAGCCACTCGTTGAGTGCGCAGCCGGCCCGGACCGCACGGGGAACCTCGGTCACGCCGCACACGATAGGCATCTCATGGGCCGGTGGGAGACAAGAGGCGCCGTTGCGCTGACCCCGTAAAGTGCCATCGGTGGACGCCGTGCCGAAGCTCTGGACTCTCGCGCCGCCGGCGTGGCGAGGGGAGGGGCGGGCGTGACCGCGGTGGTGGAGCTTGCCGGCGTGAGCGTCACGCGCGGCGGTAACCGGTTGCTCAGCGACGTCGACTGGGTCGTCGAGGACGACGAGCGCTGGGTCGTTCTCGGACCGAACGGCGCCGGCAAGACCACGCTCCTGCAGGTGCTGAGCACCCACCTCCATCCCACCGACGGCGTGGTCGGACTGCTCGGCGAAGTGGTCGGCACCGTGGACGTGTTCGACCTCCGCCCGCGCATCGGGCTCACCAGCGCCGCCCTCGGCGAGCGGATCCCCAGGGAGGAGCTGGTCCGGCATCTGGTGATGTCGGCGTCGTACGCGGTCCTCGGCACCTGGCGGGAGCAGTACGACGACGTCGACGAGGAGCGGGCCGCGAACCTGCTCCAGGAGCTCGGGGTCAGCCACCTCGGAGACCGTCGCTACGGGACGTTGAGCGAGGGCGAGCGCAAGCGGGTGCAGATAGCCCGGGCGCTGATGACTGACCCGGAGCTGCTGCTCCTCGACGAGCCAGCCGCGGGGTTGGACCTCGGCGGGCGGGAGGACCTCGTCAGCACCTTGTCGGTGCTGGCGCGCGACGAGGCATCGCCGACCACAGTGCTGGTCAGCCACCACGTCGAAGAGGTTCCTCCGGGCTTCACCCATGTGCTGCTGCTCCGCGGCGGCCGCGTCGTGACGGCCGGTCCGCTCGAGTCGACGCTGACCGAGGCGACCCTCACCGAGACCTTCGAGCTGCCCCTGGTGCTGGAGAAGGTCGACGGTCGGTACTCGGCACGGCGAAGAGCGGGCAGCCATCGTCGCTGAGTCGGCTCTCGCAGCGGCCTCAACCGGTTAGGGTTCAGCCATGCAATGGGTCGCCGACCACACCTGGGAGACGTGGCTGATCGCCGCCCTCGTGTTGGCCGGCGCCGAGCTGACGACGTTGGACCTGACTCTGCTCATGATGGGCGTCGGTGCAGGCGCCGGGTCGCTGATGGCGGCGCTGGGCTTCAACGCGTACGTCCAGGTCCTCGTCGCGGTTGCTGTCGCGATCGCGATGCTGAGCTTCGTCCGGCCGCCGATCGTCCGTCGGCTACATGCCGCCCCGACGGTCCACAGCGGCACCGCGGGGCTGGTCGGGCAGTCCGGTCTCGTCCTGGAGGAGGTCACCGGGCAGGCCGGCCGGATCAAGCTCCACGGTGAGGTCTGGTCGGCTCGGGCCATCGACGACCGGATGCTGATCGAACCGGGACGCAAGGTCGCCGTCGCCCAGATCGAGGGCGCCACCGCCGTGGTCTACCCGCTCGCCGAATGACCACCCGTCGAGAGGGACGCTGATGTCCGTTGCCCTGATCATTCTGGCGATCGTCGTCGTGATCGCGATCATCGTCTTGTCCCGTGCCGTCCGGGTCGTGCCGCAGGCCCGGGCCGGCATCGTGGAGCGGTTCGGCAAGTACCGGACGACACTGTCGGCCGGACTCAACATCATCACGCCGTTCGCCGACCGGGTCCGCTACCTCATCGACCTCCGAGAGCAGGTCGTGTCCTTCCCCCCACAGCCCGTCATCACCGAGGACAACCTGGTCGTCTCCATCGACACCGTGATCTACTTCCAGGTCACCAACCCGGTTGCCGCGACGTATGAGATCGCCAATTACATCCAGGCCATCGAGCAGCTCACGATGACGACACTGCGCAACATCGCCGGCGGGATGGATCTGGAGCAGGCGCTGACCAGTCGGGACGACATCAACGCGACGCTGCGCGGCGTGCTCGACGAGGCGACCGGCCGTTGGGGCATCCGGGTCAACCGGGTCGAGCTGAAAGGCATCGACCCGCCACCGTCGATCAAGGACGCGATGGAGAAGCAGATGCGGGCCGACCGGGACAAGCGGGCGGTGATCCTCACTGCGGAGGGCATGCGGCAGTCGCAGATCCTCACCGCCGAAGGTGAGAAGCAGTCGGCGATCCTGACCGCTGAGGGCGAGCGAGAAGCGCTGATCCTCCGCGCCCAAGGTGACCGGCAGTCCCGCATCCTGCGTGCTCAGGGCGAGGGACAGGCGATCCTCACGGTCTTCCAAGCGATCCATGACGGCTCGCCCGATCAGGCACTACTGGCCTACCAATACCTGCAGATGCTGCCGAAAATCGCCGAGGGTGACGCCAACAAGGTGTGGATCGTGCCGAGCGAGATCGGCCGGGCGCTGGAGGGCCTGGGCAGCACCCTGGGCTCGATCAACGGCGTGCCGCCCACGAGCGACGGCCCCAAGCGTCGCGTGGACTACGGCGACCCGGTGCCGGAAAGTGCTGGCTCCGACGCCTCTCTGTCCTCGACCCACGAGGAGGTAGCGGAGGCGATCGCGGAGGCAGAGGAAGCGGCCCGACCGGCTCGACGATCGGTCGGCCAGGCACCCGACGGCGAGTCGACGGAGGCAGCGGCAGCGCCGACTACCGAGCAACCGAGCCCCGCACCGTCCACCCCAGAACCGGCGCCCGCAGCCGAGCAGCCACCCGCCGAGCCGGGCCAGCCCTAGCGCGACCCCGCTATGTCGTGGCCCCGGTGAGGGCGACGTACAGTCCGTAGCCGGCGAAGGCGGTCGCGCCAGCGGCCAGCACCACGTCGGAGGGCCGTATGCCGCCGAACCTCGCCGCGAAGCGCGGGTAGACCACGAACACGACCAGCTGGCTCAGCCACAGCGCCACCAACGACGGCTTCAGCATCGACTCATAGAACGCATGGGGGTCGAGCAGGCTGACCGGCCCAGCAAGAACGACGAGCGCGCCGAGCCCCCAGCCGAGCCGTTGCACGGAGAGCCCGCTGACGGCGTGCAGCAGCCGGGTGGTGGCGACGTACTCGGCGAGCATGACGCCGGCCACGCTCAGCGCCACACCGGCGCCCACTGCCAGCCCGAGGCCGCGGCTGCTGAGAACGTCCGCCTGCGAGACCCCGGGCATCTCCGCGCGCAAAAAGGCGGGGTTCGCCGCGAGCGGGAACACGGCGAGCACGATGGCCGCGACCGCGACGCCCGACGTGACGAGCAGCCCACGGGGGATCGTCCTGAGCGGTGCTCGGACCTCACCGCCGAGGAACAGCGGCAGACTCGCGCAGACGAACAGCAAGGACGTGTGACCGCTGGCGGAGGCCAGGTCGCCGTACCCGCCGTGGACCGCGAACGACCCTGCAGGTGCGTCGTGCCCCATGCTGACCCCCGCGAGGATGCCGACCAGTCCCAGCTGCAGCACCGCGATCACGCCGATCACGGCCAGCAGTACCCGTCGGCTGGCGGCCACGGCGAGGACCAACGCGACAGGGATGGTGGTCTCGAGCAACGGCTGGTACGTCGATACGCCGGGCCAGAGTGCAGGCAGGGTGTCGTAGACGATCGATGCCGTCGTGTACAGCAGGTAGAGCAGGTAGCTGACCGTCCACAGTGTGGCCTGGGCGAGCGCCACCTTCGGACCGGCGGCTGCCTTGGTGAAGCCGTACAGTCCGCCCGGAGTCGCCATCTGACGAGAGCAGCGCACCCAGATCAGCAACGGGAAGCCGAAGGCCGCCCCGGCGAGCAGCAGCACAAGGCCCGCCGACGCGCCGGCGTCCACCACGCTCGTCGGAGCCAGCTGCGCGGCCAGGGCGAGCGGGCCGCCGATGGAGATGAAGCCGAACGCGAGGAAACCGGGAAGCCCTATCCAGCGTGGGCTTCCCGGCTCCTCGAGCGATGCCGGCGGCGGCTCTGCAACGAGCCGGTCGACAGGCGCCCCGGTCACCCCCAGGACCCGCCGCCGCCGCTCCCGCCGGAGGTCGTTTGCGAGCTGGACGGCGCTGACCCGGATCCGGTGATCGCCTTACCGGTCATCGACACGGCCCACCACTTGGCACCGAAGTTGTTGCTGCCTTCGCCATTTGTGTCGCCTGGCGCCTTGTCACCGACGTAGAGGTACAAGGGGTGCCCGGCATAGGTCACGATCATCTTGCCGTTCGCCATCTTGGCGGTGCCGAGCAGCGACGACTTCACGCCGGCCGACGCCCGCGGAGCGCCCGTGGTGGTCAGTGGCGGCCAGTAGGTGAGGCAGCTGCCTGTGCAGGTGACCTTGCCGCCCTTGTCGGAGGCGAACAGGTACAGCGTCTGGCCGGAGTTGTTGGTGAGATACGTCCCGAGCGGGCCGCTCTTGGCGCTCACCACGGCTCCCTGGCTCCCGCCACCGCCTGAACTCACCGTGGTGTTGCCACCGGAGCCGCTGCCTGCGCCGTTGGCGCCGCTGCTGCCGCAGGCGGCCACGACGAGCAGGCTGCCCGCGGCAAGACCTGAGAGTGCGAGTGTTCTTAGCGTGCTCATCGGTGCGTCATCTCCCACCGTTGTCGGTTCGACCGCCATGCACTGCGGCCGCACTGATCACTACGGACCAGGGACTCGGCAGGTTCGGTGCGGCTCAGTGGAGTGCGTAGTCGAGCCAACGCGCGACGCGATCGTAAGCGGCCTCACGGACGTCCGTGGCCGACAGGAACACGTCGTGGACCGCACCGTCGATCCGGACCAAGGTCACGTCGGTGCCGAGCTGCGGCGCCCAGCGAGCGATCTGCGCGACGTCGAGCACGGTGTCAGCGCGGGCTGCCTCCTCGCTCCACCGGTCCGGCATCAGGCTGCGGGTGGAGCAGAGGACGAGCACCGGCGCGGCGACGTCGATCCCGGCCTTCACCCGTCGCTGTCCCGCCAGCACCGCGCGCAGCCAGCCGGCGCGGACGGGGAAGCTTGCCACTGGCTTCCAGGCCAGGTCGAAAACCCACTCGCCGTGGTGGTCGCGGTGCAGCGTCTCGCCGTACACACCGGAGACTCCGCGGGGGAGGACCGCGAGCGGCTGCCGACCGCCCCATGCCCGCACCGCACTCATGCCGACCGTCCGGACCAAGAACGACCCGTGCAGGTCGAGCCATGGGCTGTTGAGTACGACGGCAGCCGGACCTGATTGGCCGGCTCCGGCGCGCCGGGCAGCCCACAGGGCGCCTATGAGGCCGCCGGTCGAGTGCCCGCACAGCACGACCCGGTCATGCCCAGCATGGTCGGTGATCTGCTCCCACGCTGCGGCCAGGTCCTCGTCGTACTCGACCAGCGACCGGCAGAAGTTCGGCGTCTGGTGAGGCAGCAGCGACCGGCCGTGCTTGCGCAGGTCGAGGGCGAAGAAGTCGAAGCCGAGGTCGCTGAAGAAGGCGGCCGTTGACGACTGGAAGAAGTAGTCGCAGTAGCCATGGAGGTAGAGCACCGCGCCCCGCGTCGGCCCCTTGGCCTCGACGGCATGGTGCACGAGAGTGGCGACGACCGGTCCTTCGTCGTCGTCCGGCATCGGCAACGTGAGCCGGGTGAACGGCGCGCCGAGGACGTCGGTGACGACCCCGGCCGACGGGTCAGTGCTGATAGGTGCCGACCAGTGTGGCGCGGGCCAGCGCCTTGAACACCAGGTTGAAGGAGACGACGGCCGGCGAGGCTTCCTTGTCGACGCCCAGGCTGTCCGCTCCGACCGCGTGGACGGCGAAGTAATACCGGTGCTTGTGGTCGCCTTCCGGGGGTGCGGCTCCCGTGAAGCTGCGGCCACCGACGTCGTTGCGGACGTGGAAGGCGTTGCCGGGCAGCGAGTCGTCGGATCCGCCCGCGCCGCTCGGCAGCTGGGTGACGTCGGCGGGGAGGTCGACGACGACCCAGTGCCAGAACCCCGACGGCGTCGGCGCGTCGGGGTCGAAGCAGGTGACGACGTAGCTCTTGGTGCCCTCGGGGGCTCCCTCCCAGGACAGCTGTGGCGAGGTGTCGCCCTCAGCCTGCACTTGGGCGTCGGCCAATGGTTGGCCGTCGGTGACGTCGCTGCTGGTCAACTGGAAGGACGGCAGGGACGGCAGCTTGGCGTAGGGATCTTCTGCTACGGGTCGCTCTAGGCTCATGTGGCCATCTTGGCGCACGTCGATGGGCAGTCAAGGGCGGGATAATCGCCGGGTGGCGAAGCGGATGCGGGTCGAGGACCGCGACGACCCGAGGCTCGCGGACTACGTCTCGCTGCGCGATGTGCAGCTGCGCAAGCAGTTGGAGGCCGAGCACGGCCTCTTCATCGCCGAGGGCGAAAAGGTGGTACGGCGTGCCGTCGAGGCGGGTTACCCGGCGCGCTCGTTCCTGTTGAGCGAGCGCTGGCTGGGTGGGCTCACCGACGTACTTGCCGCGGCCGGCGACGTCCCCTGCTACGTCGCGTCCGAGGCCCTGGTGGAGCAGGTGACCGGCTTCCACGTCCACCGGGGGGCGCTGGCGGCAATGGAGCGGCTGCCGGCGGCGAGCGTCGACTCAGTGATCGGGGGAGCCCGCCGGCTGGTCGTGCTCGAGGACATCGTCGACCATGCGAACGTCGGGGCCATCCTGCGTTCGGCTACCGCGCTTGGGGCGGACGGGGCGCTGCTGTCGCCGCGGTGTGCCGACCCGCTCTATCGCCGCGCGGTCAAGGTGTCGATGGGTGCTGTCTTCGCGCTGCCCTGGACCCGGCTCCCGGACTGGTACGACGCCCTACCCAAGCTGGCGGCGGTCGGCTTCGTCACAGTCGCACTGACGCCGGCGGCCGGCGCCCTCGACGTACGCGACCTCCAAGAGCGCCTCGCCGGGTCCCCGACGGCGGTCATCGTCGGTTCCGAGGGTCACGGCCTGACTCGACGATGGATCGACAGCGCGCAGCTGCGCGCCCGGATCCCGATGTCGAATGGGATCGACTCACTGAACGTGGCCGCCGCCGCTGCCGTCGCCTTCCATGCTCTGTGGTGAGCCGCTCGGAGGTTGGCCGGCCGGCCAGTCCGCGGCGTAGTCGTCGGCGAGCTCGGCGGCTTCCTTGAGGAGCCTCTTGCGCAGTCGGCCCGGCAGCCGGTCTCCGAAAACGACCCCTTGCAAATGGTCGGACTCGTGCTGAAGGCAGCGAGCGAGGAAGCCGGTGCCGGTGTAGGTCACCGGCGCCCCGGTGTGGTCGACGCCGTGGACGGTCGCCGTGTCGGGCCTCGCCAGCTCAGCGAAGGCGCCCGGCAGCGACAGACAGCCCTCCTCCGACTCCGCCAGCGTGCGGTCGCGGCCCTCGGGCAGCTCCAGGCGCGGGTTGCAGACGACACCACGGTGGCGCACCCCGTCGTCGGCACAGTCGAAGACGAAGACCTGGAGGTCGACACCGACCTGGTTAGCCGCCAGCCCGACACCGTCGGCTGCGTTCATGGTGGCGAACATGTCGGCCACCAGCGTGCGCAGCTCCTCGTCGAACGAGTCCACCGGCCGGCAGGGCCGGTGCATGACCGGCTCGCCCCAACGAGTGATCGGTCGGGGGGTGCCGGTGAGCGTCGTGTCCTCGGCCGGCTGGTCCTCGCGGGCTGACTCGTCCACGCGCCGGACGCTATCGCACCGGGGCGGCGGTCAGGCGAACTGCCAGGAGCGTTTCGACAACCCGAACCAGAAGCCCTCCACCGCCGTCTGCGGGGGAGGCCCCTCCGTGTCCTGCGCACCGAGGGCTGTGCCGAGGGTGACGAACAGCGGCGCGAAGTGTTCGGTGCGCGGATGTGCCACTGCTGCGTCGGGTGCCGTGTGCTGGAAGTCGAGCACCGCGTCGACGTCCCACGCGGTGAGCGTCTCGGCGATCCACGTGTCGAACTCCGCCGACCAGGCCGGCGCAGGGACGTCAGTGCCGCCGCGCATGTCGATCAGGTGCAGGTTGTGGGTCGTGAAGCCGCTGCCGATGACCAGCACCCCTTGATCGCGCAGTGGCGCCAGCCGGCGGCCGACCTCGAGCAACGTCCGAGGGTCGAGGGTCGGCAGCGAGATCTGCAGGGTCGGCACGTCGGCGGCCGGATACATCTCGACGAGCGGCACGTACGCCCCGTGGTCCAGCCCACGGGTGGGCGCTTCATGAGTGCCGAATCCTGGGGCGGCGAGCAGTCGCCGTACGTCGTCGGCGAGGTTTGGTGCGCCAGGGGCGGGATAGGTGACGCGGTAGTAGCGCTCCGGGAACCCCCAGAAGTCGTAGACGAGCGGAACCGTCGTCGTCGCGCCGATGGTGGTCGGCGCCTCCTCCCAGTGCGCCGACACCACGAGGATCGCGGTCGGTCGGGGGAGTGCCGCCGACCAGTCGGCGAGCTCGCGGGTCCAGCGCTTGTCGTCGGCCAGGGGAGGTGCGCCGTGGCTGAGATAGAGCGCCGGCATCCGGCTCGGAGGGGTGACGGTGTCGTCGTCAGCGGCGGGTGCTGTCATAGGGCCTCGTAGACCTCCACAGTACGGCGAGCGATGATCGCCCAGTCGAAGCGCTCGACGGCTCGACGTCGGCCCGCCTCGCCCATCGCGCCGGCCTTGTCGGGGTCGGCGGCGAGGGTGTTGACGGCGTCGGCCAGGCCGGCCTCGAAGTCGGCGGGATGCCGCTCGTCGTACTCGACGAGAAGCCCGGTCTCGCCGTCCACCACGACCTCGGGGATGCCGCCGACGGCGCTGGCGACGACGGCGGTCGCGCAGGCCATCGCCTCGAGGTTCACGATGCCGAGCGGCTCGTAGATCGACGGGCAGACGAAGGCGAGCGCGTGCGTCAGCACCTGGCGGACCGACTCCGGCGGAAGCATCTCGGCGACGACGAAGATGCCGTCGCGCTCGTTGCGCAGATCGGTGAGTGCGCGATCGGTCTCGGCCGCGAGCTCTGGTGTGTCGGCTGCGCCGGCCAGCAACAGCAACTGGAGTGACGGGTCTAACCGGCGCGCTGCCCTCAGCAGGTGGGGGACGCCCTTCTGTCGGGTGATGCGTCCGACGAAGGCGACGTAGGGGCGGCTCAAATCGACGCCGAGGGCCTCGACGAGGTCGGTCGCCGGGTCGGGTGCGTAGAACTCCGCGTCGATGCCGTTGTAGACGACGTGGATGCGTTCGGGGTCGACCTGCGGGTAAGCGGCCAGCACGTCGTGGGCCATCTGCTGGCTGACGGCGATCACCGCGTCGGCAGCTTCGATGGCGGTGCGCTCCGCCCACGAGGAGACCTGGTAGCCGCCGCCGAGCTGCTCTGCCTTCCAGGGCCGCATCGGCTCCAGCGAGTGCGTCGTCATCACGTGCGGGACGCCGTACAGCAGCTTGGCGAGGTGTCCGGCGAGGTTGGCGTACCAGGTGTGCGAGTGGACGATGTCGACGTCGGTGGCGATCGCCGCCATCTGCAGGTCGGTCGACAGCACGTGCAGAGCCGGGTTGGCGTCGGGGAAGCGTGGGTCGCGCTCCGGTACGGCGGTCGCGCCGCGACGGGGTCGGCCCATGCAGACCACCTGCAGGTCGACCAGGTCGCGAAGGTGCCGGGAGAGGTAGTCGACGTGGACGCCGGCTCCGCCGTACACGTCGGGCGGGTACTCCCTCGTCAGCAGCCCGACCCGCATTTCCGCACCCTAACCCCTTCAACCGGACACCCCGCGTGGCCCGAATCGCGGGGTGGTTTGCCGGTATTCCGGCCGCGGTGCGTGTCCGGTCCGGCGACGAGGGCTGAGGACCGGACTTGTTAGCGACCTGGCCGGGATCAGCCATCCTCCACCTGGACCTCAACGGCGACGCCGAC
>JAICMS010000214.1 GCA_025929075.1 Propionibacteriales bacterium | reverse complement strand
GACGGCCGGCGCACGAGCACGCGGGGCGCAGAGCTGCCGGTCATGCGGCCACCCTGCCACCTGGTTGGCTACCGTCGGGGAATGGCCGGCGCAGGTGGCGACTCGAGCACGGGGAAGAGGAGGGGCCCGCCGGCTGTCGAACTGGAGGTCGGCGACCGGACCGTCCGGATCACCAACCCCGACCGCGTGTACTTCCCGGCGCGGGGGGAGACCAAACTCGATTTGGCCCGGTATTACCTCAGCGTCGGTGACGGCATCGTGCGTGCGCTGCGCGAGCGGCCATGCATGCTGCACCGCTTCCCCGACGGCGTCACCGGGCAGAAGGTGCACCAAAAGCGGCTCCCTGCGGGCGCGCCGCCATGGGTGGAGACGGTGCGGCTGTTCTTCCCCCGCTTCTCGCGGACAGCCGACGAACTCTGCGTGACTGAGTTGGCCAGCGTCATCTGGGCCGTACAGATGTCCACAGTCGAGTTCCACCCCTGGAACTCTCGGCGCGCCGACACCGAACGGCCCGACGAGTGGCGCATCGACCTCGATCCGATGCCGGAGTGCCGCTTCGACCGGGTGCGGCGCGTTGCCCATGTCGTCCATGAGGTGCTCGACGAGCTCGGGGCGGTCGGCTGGCCGAAGACATCGGGCGGCAAAGGTCTCCACGTCTACGTGCGGATCGAGCCGCGGTGGGGTTTCCAGGAGGTACGGCGGGCAGCGCTCGCCTTCGCCCGGGAGGTCGAGCGCCGGGCACCCGACGACGTGACGACGACCTGGTGGCGGCGCAACCGCGACCCGGACCACCTCTTCGTGGACTACAACCAGAACGCCAGGGATCACACGATCGCGGCCGCCTACTCGGTACGCGGTGTTCCCGAAGCAAGGGTGTCGACGCCGATCCGCTGGGACGAGGTCGACGACGTCCACCCCGGAGACTTCACGATCGCGACGGTGCCCAACCGCTTCGCCCGCATCGGGGACCTGCACGCGGGCATCGACGACGCCGTGTGGTCCATCGAACCGCTGCTGGAGTGGGCGGCCCGCGACGAACGGGAAGGTGCGGAGATCCCTCCCGAGGAGCAGCCGGACTGAACGCGCTGCGCCGGCCGGCGCGTGCCCGCTCAGCCGGCCCGACGAGCCGTGACCAGCAGGTACTCCCAGTCCATCACGGTCGTGTCCGACCCGCGGTCGGCCCGCCGGGCGAGCTCATCGAGGTCGTGGTCGAGGGCAGCGGTGCGGTCTGGGTCGTCAGCGATGCCCTTGTAGGCGGCCACCGTCGGGCCATAGCTGTGCCTGAAGAGCTCGCGGAAATCCTCTGGCGTCGCGAACTCGGTGGTTACCGACTGCCGCCGCATGTCCAGGTCGACGACGCGGTCGCCAAGCAGCGCAGCCACGTGGTCCTCTCGTCCCCATAGCGGCGGCGGCTGCGCGCCGGGCGGCGGCGGGGCGACGTACGGACGCGTCGCCCCGAGCATCTGGCCGACGAACCCTTCGGGCGTCCAGCTGACGAGGCCGATCGTGCCGCCGGGCCGGCAGACCCTGACCAGCTCATCGGCGCTGGCCTGGTGATGGGGCGCGAACATCACGCCGACACACGACATGACCACGTCGAACTCGCCGTCGCCGAACGGAAGTGCCTCGGCGTCTGCCAGCCGCCACTCCACCGGTGCGCCGGCGGCCGCGGCCCGGCGCTGGCCGATCTCCAGCAGCTGTGGGGTCAGATCGCTCGCCACCACGTTGGCCCCAGCCACCGCCGCCGGGATCGCGGCATTGCCGGCACCCGCGGCCACGTCGAGCACCCGGTCGCCGGGTCCTACCTCGCACGCCCGGACGAGGATGGCGCCGAGGTCGGGGATCACCGCATCGGCGACAGCCGGATAGTCGCCGAGAGCCCACATCGCTCGGTGCTTGTCCTTCAGCGCCTGGTCCAGCGTCTGCTCGGCGTCGGTGGCACCTGCTGCATCCATTGCTGTCATGGCTCGGACCGTATTGCCGATGGGTGGCAGCGGCCTAGTACGACATCTGTACCGCTGGGGCGAGCGG
>JAICMS010000145.1 GCA_025929075.1 Propionibacteriales bacterium | reverse complement strand
GAAAACCGTGAAGACCCCTGGGTGGAGCTGCCGGGAATCGAACCCGGGTCCTCTGACGCTGAACCAAGCATTCTCCGAGCGCAGTCTGCATAACGCTTTGCTCGGCCCCGGCGCTCGAGCAGACACGTCGCCGGCGGGCCCAGTCGCTGTGAGATGTCCCGCGGCGTCCCCGCGACCGGGACGACGTGGTGAGCCTCCTTAGTGAGGCCGGCTACTGGATCGGAGGCGGCTCCAGGCCGACCCTTCGATTACTGCTTAGGCAGCAAGAGCGAAGTCAGTGCGCGTTGAGTTGGCACTTTTGGTTTCCAGGGGTCGTTTACGAGATGACCCTGGATCCTCGGCTCGCTTCTCTTGGATCGAACGACCAAAGTCGAAGCCAATCAGCCCCTGTTGAGTTGTCAGCCAGCAAGACTACCGGGTTCTACCACCAACCGGCAGCCACGATTCCCGTTCCGCTGCTTGCGAGCAGATCACATCCCAGGGCGATGGCCCCCGGTCTGACTGGGGTCGCGCGGCCCGGACCTCGCGGACCCCAGTCAGGTCAGGACCAAGCAGACGGCCCCGACGAGCCGAGGAGCACTCAGGCGGCTCCCCGGCCCGAGGCGACACGACGCTGGGTGGTCAACGGTTCGTGCCGTGGGTGACTCGACGACCCGGGTCATCGAAGCACTTGGTCAACGGGTGCCCAGCAAATGGCGCTTCATGCAGGTGATCTGGTGAACTCGCGAGTAACCATCGCGCTGCCTGCAGCCTGCTGCGCAGCGTCGTGGGCCAGGTCACAGCCCCTTGAAGCGACGCCCCAGTTCCCGCTGCGCCTCCCGCTCGGTGTCGCGCTTGGCGATCGCCTGCCGCTTGTCGTAGGTCTTGCGCCCCTTCGCCAGCGCGACCTCGACCTTGGCCCGCCCGTCCTTGAAGTAGATCGCGAGAGGCACCAGCGTCAGCCCGCGCTCGTTAACCCGCTGAGCGATCTTTTCGATCTCGGCACGATGGAGCAGCAGCTTGCGCTTGCGCCGTGGCGCATGGTTGTTCCAGGTGCCTTGGAGATACTCCGGGATGTGGGCGTTGAGCAACCACACCTCGCCGTCGGTCACCTCGGCGTACGACTCGCCCAGCGACGCGCGGCCGGCACGAAGCGACTTGACCTCCGTCCCGGTGAGCACCAGCCCGGCCTCGAACGTGTCACCGATGTCGTAGTCGTGCCGCGCCCGACGGTTCTGGGCCACCGCCTTGCGCCCGCGCTCCTTCGCCATGCCCCCATCCTCGCCGATGGGTATGCACGACGGCCAACCAGAAGATGGCGGCGGGCTACTACCTCACAACCAAGTCATCGGGTTCACGGTGTGCCCGTTGACATACACCATGAAGTGCAGGTGGCAGCCGGTCGACCAGCCCGTCGTGCCCGAGTAGGCGATCAGCTGTCCTCGATGCACGCTCTGGCCGACGTGGGCGACGTAGGAGCTGAGGTGGTTGTACGACGTCTGCAGGCTCACTCCGTGGACGTAGCCGTGGTCGAGGATGAGCCGGTTGCCGTAGCCGACGTTGAAGTACTCCGACGTCACCCGGCCGGTGGCGGCGGCATAGACCGGCGATCCGCAAGGCAGCGCGAAGTCGGTCCCGTCGTGCAGCTCCCAGATGTGCAGGATTGGGTGGAACCGCATGCCGTACGGCGACGTGATGTAGTGGATCGGGGAGGGATAGCTCAACCACCCACCCTGGTGGCTGGCCGGTGACGCCAACGTGGCGTGATGCCGGGCGGCCCGCTCGGCGGCGAGCTTGCGCAGCTTGGCCGCGAGCCGGTCCCGCTCCGTCTTCATCGTCTTGATCCGGGCGATCTCGTGCTTCTTGGCTACCGCGGCCTTCGCCTTGGCCCGCCGCAACGCGGCCACCCTGTCGGCGACCGCCCGGGCCGCCGACGATGCCTGGGCGGCGACCGCCTGCTCGTGTGCGAGGAGCCGTGCCGACTGCGCCTTGGCGACGGCGACGCGCTCCTCGGCCGCAGCGACCTGCTGCTGGGTCAGCCGTAGAAACACCTGGTTGGCCTGCAGCCGCTGGAGGTCGACGTCCTGCTTGTCCTCCGCAGCGTTCACCGCCTGCAGCCGGTCGACAGTCTGCTGAGCGCTCGACGAGCCGAACGCCACCCCGAGGCTGGTCAGCCCCAATCCACCCGCCTGGTAGTTGGAGACCGCGTAGGAGATCAGGTCTTGGCGCTGGGTCAGGATGCTGTCGTGACCGTTCGCCAGGTCGGCCTGCGCCGTGTGCAACCGGAGCTCCGCGGCGGCGAGCTGGCGCTGCATCGCGTCGTCGGCTGCCTGCGCCTTGGCGACCTCGGCCTGCAGGTAGGCGAGCCGCGCCCTCGCCGCATGCAGCTGGGAGATGCCGGAGGCCAGTCGGCCCTCCGCCTTGATGAACTGCTTCGACGTCTCGTCGAGATCGGACTGCTCGTGCCGGATGGCGACATCGAGGTGGCTCTTTTGCTGATTCAGCGTGCCGTGATGGTCACCGCTGGCGAACGTGGTGGCCGGCGTCGCGAGGACCGAGGCGAGCAGCGAGGCACTGACGGCGAAGAGCAGCAGCCGTCGGCGGGGGAAGTGTCCGGGCACCGTGGAACCTCCACGAGAGGTGGACAGTGGCTCCTTGAAGGTAGCGCCAACCAGTCACACCTTGAGGTATTTGCGGGTCATCAGGAGTGTCGGAAGCACCGCTAGGACGACCGCGATGACGCCGACCACGATCATGGCGTCCACCGCCGAAGGCCAGGTGACCCACGGCCAGATCTTGAGGTGACCGCGCAGCCAGGGCACGAAGACCTTCATCGCGACCACCAGCGAACCGCACGCCAGAACGGCGCCGATCACCGCCGAGAACACCACCTCGAGCAGGAACGGCAGCTGGATGTACATGCTGGAGGCACCCACCAGCCGCATGATCCCGATCTCCCGCCGCCGTGCCATCGCGGCGAGCCGGATCGTGTTCGAGACCTGCAGTACGGCGGCGAGGACGAGCAGCCCCGCACCGCCCAGCGCCAGCCACTTGAGCATGTTCAAGGTTTGGTAGATCGGGGCGAGCTCCTTGCGCAGATCGACGATCTGCTCGACGCCAGGCATGTGGTCGACCGAGCTGATCAGAGCCTGCGTCTGGTTTGGGTCCTTGAACGTCACCCAGTAGGCCGTCGGCATGTCCTTGACGGTGATCTCCTTGGCCAGCGCGTCCGGCTGCCCCTGCTCGTCGGTGTGGGTGGCGCGGAAGCCGGCGTACGCCTCGGCCCTGGTGCGATAGCGGTAGGAGGCCACCTCCGGGCTGGCGGCGATCACTCGCCGTACCGCCTGCTCCTGGGACTTGGTGGCGACGCCGCCGACGCACTCCGGCGTGTGAGAGTTGACGGCGCAGAACGCCACCTGCACCTCGAGCTGACTACCGAAGTACTTCTCGATCGTGCCGACCTGCGACCGCATCAGGAAGCCGAGTCCGACGAGCGTCAGCGAGATCCAGATGGTGAGAATGACGGCGATCGTCATCGACAGGTTGCGCTTGAGGCCGATGGCGACCTCCGATGTCACGTACCGCAGTTGCATGTCGTCGTGCTTCCTTCGTGTCGCGGTCCGGGCAGGTTCTGACTGTGCCGCGCCGAGTGGTCAGCCCTGGTATCCATAGACGCCACGCGCCTGGTCACGCACGACGCGACCGGACTGCAGCTCGATCACTCGCTTGCGCATCTGGTCGACGATCCCGGCGTCGTGGGTGGCCATGATCACGGTCGTGCCGGTGCGGTTGATACGGTCCAGCAGCTTCATGATCCCGACGGAGGTGGCGGGGTCCAGGTTGCCGGTCGGCTCGTCGGCGATGAGGATCATCGGCCGGTTGACGAAGGCCCTGGCGATGGCGACCCGCTGCTGTTCGCCGCCGGACAGCTCGTCGGGCATCCGGTCGGCCTTGCCGTCCAGGCCGACCAGCTCGAGCGTATCCGGCACCACCTTGTCGATCACCGCCTTGTTCTTGCCGATCACCTGCAAGGCGAAGGCAACATTCTCCGCCACCGTCTTGTTCGGCAGCAGGCGGAAGTCCTGGAAGACGGTCCCGATCCGACGCCGCAGACCGGGCACCTTCCATCCGGCCAGTCGGTTGACCTCCTTGCCGGCGACGTAGACCCTCCCGGCGGTCGGTCGGGCCTCTCGCAGCACCAGCCGGAGGAATGTCGACTTGCCCGACCCCGACGCGCCGACGAGGAAGACGAACTCGCCCTTCTCGACGTCGACATCGACATCGGCGAGAGCTGGCCTGGTCTGGCCGTCGTAGGCCTTGGTGACCTTCTCGAACCGAATCACTGGCCGAAGTCTAGGTGACCGGCGAACTCCAACTGGGCAAGGTCTTCACCCGGCGTGGCAATCCTCACAACCACCATCCGAACACGCGACGGAGCCCGAACTCGGACAGACCCCTTCCGCATTCAGGCCCGGGGCGGTGTTCGGTCAGGGAGTTGGGGCGTGGGCGCGGCGCCACCGGATGCCGGCTTCGATGAAGTCGTCAATGTCACCGTCGAGCACCGCCGACGGATTACCGACCTCTTGCTCGGTGCGCAGGTCCTTGACCATCTGGTACGGGTTGAGCACATAGCTACGCATCTGGTCGCCCCACGACGCAGCCACGTCGCCGCGCATCTCGTCGAGCTTCGCCTTCTCCTCCGCCCGCTTCAGCGCGAGCAGCTTGGCCTTCAAGATCACCATGGCGGTGTTCTTGTTCTGCAGCTGGCTCTTCTCGTTCTGTACGGCGACGACGAGACCGGTCGGCAGGTGCGTGATCCGCACGGCCGAGTCGGTGGTGTTGACGCTCTGCCCACCCGGACCGGAGGAGCGGAAGACGTCGACCCGGATCTCCTCGTCGGGCACCTCGATCTCATCGGTCTGCTCGAGCACCGGCACGACCTCGACGGCCGCGAACGACGTCTGCCGTCGCCCCTGGTTGTCAAAAGGCGAGATCCGCACCAGCCGGTGCGTGCCCTGCTCGACGCTGAGCGTGCCGTAGGCGTAAGGGGCGCGGACGGTGAAGGTCGTGGACTTGATCCCGGCTTCCTCGGCGAACGACGTCTCGTAGACCTCGGTCTGGTACTTGTGCCGTTCGGCCCACCGCAGGTACATCCGCATCAGCATCTCGGCCCAGTCTGCGGCGTCCACCCCGCCGGCACCTGACCGGATCGTCACGAGGGCGTCGCGCTCGTCGTACTCCCCCGACAGCAACGTGCGCACCTCGAGCGCCTCGATCGCCGTCGCGAGCCGCCCGATCTCACGATCGGCCTCGGCGAGCGCCGCCTCGTCGCTCTCCTCCTGACCCAACTCGACCATCACCTCGACGTCGTCGAGCCGGCTCCGCAGGTTGGCCACCCGTTCGAGCTCGGACTGCAGTGCGGAGAGCCGGCCGGTCACACGTTGGGCGTTGGCCTGGTCGTCCCAGAGGTCGGGGGCTGCGACCTGCTCCCCCAGCTCAGCGATCTCCCGGCGCATGGTGTCGAGGTCGAGCACGCTCTCCACGTTTGCCAGGGTCGCGTCGAGCTGTTTGATCCGCTCGGCGAAGTCGGTCGCTGCCACCCGGCCAAGGCTACGCGTT
>JAICMS010000201.1 GCA_025929075.1 Propionibacteriales bacterium | reverse complement strand
GCTCCGTCCGCGGCCCTGAGCATGCCGTGGGGCCTGGGGGCTGGCGCGCCGGGGAGCCGCGCGGTCGGTCGGGGCAGCAAGACACTTGGCCTCCGGGGGTGGGTGCTTGCCCCGTTAACGGGGCACGCACCCGGTTTCCAGGGCAGATCTGCCCCGTTACCGGGGTGGGCGCCCCGTTAACGGGGCAAGCCACTCGCTGGCGGCAAGAGGCCCGGGGGATGCGGCCGCGATGACAGGACGGCCGGGCTCGCTGGCCTTGACGGCCCGGGTGAGTAGGGTCCGGGGCGTGAGGGTGCTGCTGATCGGGACCGGGGCGCGGGAGCATGCGCTGGCGCTGGCCCTGGCGCGGGACCCCAGCGTCGGCGAGGTCCATGCGGCGCCTGGCAACCCGGGCATCGCCGAGGTGGCCACGCTGCACTCCGTCGACCCTCTCGACCCCCCCGCAGTGGCGACCCTGGCCCGCTCGCTCGCCGCCGACCTGGTCGTCGTCGGGCCTGAGGCGCCGCTGGTCGCGGGCGCGGCGGACGCCGTGCGCGACGCCGGCATCCGCTGCTTCGGGCCGAGCGGCGCGGCGGCCCGCCTCGAGGGCTCCAAGGCGTTCGCCAAGGAGGTGATGGAAGCAGCCGGCGTGCCGACCGCCCGGGCGCGACTGTGCGAGTCGGCAGACGAGGCGGCGGCAGCGTTAGCGGAGTTCGGGTCGCCGTACGTCGTCAAGAACGACGGCCTCGCGGCAGGCAAAGGCGTCGTCGTGACCACCGACCGGCAGGCAGCGATCGACCACGCAGCCCACTGCGAGCGGGTCGTCGTCGAGGAGTTTCTCGACGGGCCGGAGGTGTCGCTCTTCGCGATCAGCGACGGCCGGCGGGTGCTGCCGATGCTGCCGGCCCAGGACTTCAAGCGGCTCCGCGACGGCGACCGTGGCCCCAACACCGGCGGCATGGGTGCCTACACGCCGCTCCCTTGGGCGCCAGCCGACCTCGTCACGCACGTCACCGCGACCGTGCTGCAACCGACCGTGGCCGAGCTCGCCAAGCGCGGGACGCCGTTCACCGGCCTCCTCTACGCCGGCCTGGCGCTGACCTCGCGCGGGGTTCGGGTGGTGGAGTTCAATGCCCGCTTCGGCGACCCCGAGACCCAACCACTCCTCGATCTGCTGGAGACGCCGCTCGGCGGCCTGCTCCACGCGGCCGCCGCGGGCGATCTCTCCACGGTCGGCAACCTGCAGTGGCGGACGGGCAGTGCGGTGGCCGTCGTCATCGCGGCCGCCGGTTATCCCGAGTCGCCGCGGCGAGGCGACCTCATCACCGGAGTCGCGAGTGCCCAGGCGCTCAACGGGGTCACCGTCCTGCATGCCGGTACGGTGATCGGCCCGCACGGTCTGGTCAGTGCAGGTGGCCGGGTGCTGACCGTGGTCGGCCGCGGCTCGGAGCTGGCGGCGGCGCGGGCGACCGCCTACCAGGGCGTCAGCCGCATCCACCTCGAGGGCGCGGAGGTCCGTACCGACATCGCGGCCGCCGCCGCTGGCCAGGCAGCGGAGCCGTCGCCGATGGGACAATGACCCGGTGACCGCGATCGGCAACGTGCTCGCCACGCGGTACGCCTCCGCGCAGATGCGCGACATCTGGTCGCCGGTGCACAAGGTCGTCGCGGAGCGGCGGCTCTGGTTGGCGGTGCTGGCGGCCCAACGAGACCTCGGAGTCGACGTACCCGACGGCGTCCTCGAGGACTACGAGCGCGTCATCGACCAGGTCGACCTCGACTCGATCGCGGCGCGGGAGCGCGAGACCCGGCACGACGTCAAAGCGCGGATCGACGAGTTCTCGTCGCTGGCCGGCCACCAGCACATCCACAAGGGCATGACCAGCCGCGACCTGACCGAGAACGTCGAGCAGTTGCAGATCCGCGACTCACTGCGGCTGGTACGGCGACGGATGGTGGCGGCCCTCGGCCGGCTCGGCGGGCTCGCCGCCCACCACCGCACCCTCGTCGTCACCGGCCGCACCCACAACGTGCCGGCCCAGGCCACGACGCTGGGCAAGCGGTTCGCCTCGGCCGCGGAGGAGGTGCTCGTCGCGCTGGAGCGACTCGACGACCTGCTGGCCCGCTATCCGCTCCGCGGCATCAAGGGACCGGTCGGTACCGCCGCCGACCAGCTCGACCTGCTCGACGGAGACGCCGACAAGCTGGCCGAGCTCGAGCGCCGGGTGGCGTCGCACCTCGGCTTCGCCCGGGTGCTCGACAGCGTCGGCCAGGTCTACCCGCGGTCGATCGACCTCGACGTCGTGTCGGCGCTGGTGCAGTCGGTCGCCGGACCGAGCAGCCTGGCGACGACGCTCCGGCTGATGGCGGGAGCCGAGCTGGTCACCGAAGGGTTCCGCGCCGGCCAGGTCGGGTCGAGCGCGATGCCGCACAAGATGAACTCCCGCTCCTGTGAGCGCGTCAACGGGCTGGCGGTCGTGCTGCGTGGCCACCTGGCGATGGTGGCTGAGCTCGCCGGCACGCAGTGGAACGAGGGCGACGTCTCGTGCAGCGTGGTGCGTCGGGTCGCGCTGCCCGACGCGTTCTTCGCGACCGACGGGCTGTTCGAGACGTTCCTCACCGTGCTCGCCGAGCTCGGCGTCTACCCGGCGGTCGTGTCGCGCGAGCTCGACCGCTACCTGCCCTTCCTGACGACGACCAAGGTGCTGATGGCTGCGGTACGTCGAGGGGTCGGCCGCGAAACCGCGCACGAGGTGATCAAGGAACACGCGGTCGCGGTGGCGCTGCAGATGCGGGAGAAGGGCGCGGCCGGCAACGACCTGCTCGATCGGCTGGCCGCCGACGAGCGGCTGCGGCTGACGCCGGCAGACGTGGCTGCGCTGGTGGCCGAGCCGCTGTCGTTCACCGGCGCGGCGGC
>JAICMS010000152.1 GCA_025929075.1 Propionibacteriales bacterium | reverse complement strand
GGCCCCGTCAAGGTCGACGATGCGGTGGTCAAGGGCGTTCAGGTGCGCGACCTGATCTGGCCAGTCGAAGCCATCGGCCCAATAGGTCACCAACCGCTCGAGTACTCCGCGATCGGTGCCGGCTGCCCACGGTTCGACCGGGAACGGGGACGGCCAGCGAGACCGCCTCAGCCGGCTGCGCAGATCCTCGAAGTCGTGAGCCGCCACTGGAACTTCGAAACGGTTCATCAGCATGACCGAGTCCGTCGAGTCATGTCGGCATCGTCAGCACTCAACGTCAACACCGTCAAACCATATAACTGGTGTCGTCACGCAGTCAAACGAACTGGCGCGAGCAGCTCATCGCGGTGAGTCACACGGTGTCGTAGGGACAAGAGGCGAGCCGGACAGGCAGCTCCGTGCGCTACGCGCCCGCATCCAGGCTCGACAGACGTGAGACCCGGAGGCTAGCTCCCGACCGGAAAGCCGTGACCGGTTTCGACGAATGCTCGCAGGCTGTGGAGGAAGTGCACCCAATCCGCGCTGCACCTGTCGTAGCACTCCAGCTGTGGGCGGAGGCCGATGTGGTCGAGCCTCAGGTCGCAGGCCTCATCGGCCGCCGTCACCGAGAAGCCTGGTTCCGTGTTCGCCCAATCTGGCAGGACGTCACAGTCTGTCACCAGCCAGCGAACCGTGTGCGGCGCGATTGCGGTCACAACTGTCAGGTCCAACGAGGTGTCGCCGCCGAATGTGAGGTGGAGCCGACCTCCCTGATCCGCATCGCCCGCCGCCGTCGCCCACCAGCCGGTGATCTCCTGCGCCGAGGTGAGCGCGGTGTAGACCCTGTCGGGAGCAGCGGCTATCCGCAGCGTGGTGTGGAAGCTGTCCGATGAGATCTGGTCGCTGGTCATTGCTCTCCTCTGGGGGACGGGTCCGACCCGGCTCGTGCGCTGGAGTCGGCACGACACCAGCGTGACGTGGTCACCTTCGAAACTCGCTACGTTGACTGTCGTCAGTCGGTTCACACCAGGAACCCGACGTGAGCGGCCCACCGGCCCGCATCCCTTGACATGGTGACGACACTAGCAATATGTTTCACCGGTGTCGAGATTGATTCTCATCGATGGCGCCGGGCGAAAGTACCACAGCGCCTGGTGGGCGGATCAGTTCCATGACACCGCAGCACTGCGCGCCGCGGGATGTGACGGCCAGGACGGCGGCCTGTGATTCGCACCCGGCAGCGGATGGCCTTCGCGAGTGGAAGGGCTGAAAGGTGAGGGTGCTATGCAAAGTACCCGCCTGCGCCGACAGAGGTCTCAACCCTTGGGCTGGGCGCCCATGTTGAGGGGCTCTTCATCGCCGTGGCGAGAGTCGGCAACGACGGGGCGCGACGTGCTGGGACGCGGGACGTGAAAGGCACGACGATCGACCAGAGCTGGTCGGATGGTTCTGGCCGGGTAGAGCGAAACGAAGCCACTCCTGCCCACGTGAACCCGCCGGCCATTGCGTGGCACCGCATCCTTTTCCCGCTGGTCCTTGTTGTTGTGCTCCTGACCGCGTTCAGTGGCCTATATGGCTTCGAGCGCGACGAGCTCTACTTCGCGATGCTCAAGCCGGCGTGGGGGTATGTCGACCAGCCGCCGCTGGTGCCGCTGCTCTCGCACGCGCTGGTCGGGCTGAACGGCGCGACGCCGTGGCTGCTCCGGGTGCCGGCCACCCTGTGCGCTGCCGGCTGTGTCGTCCTGACCGCGTTGATCGCTCGCGAACTGGGTGGCGGGGCGAAGGCGCAGGCCTGGGCCGCGTGGGGGATCGCCACCACCTCTATGATCACGGTGCTCGGCCACGTGCTGCTGACGTCGACACCGGACCTGGTGTTCTGGCCCGCGGTGTGTCTGTGCGTGATCCGAGCCGAGTTGCGCGAGTCGCCGCGCTGGTGGCTGGCCGCTGGAGCGGTCGCCGGGATAGCCACATACAACAAGCTCCTGATCGGGGTGCTCCTCGGCGGGATGGCCGTCGGGTTGGCCCTGCTCGGCCCCCGGTCCGGACTCCGGTCGCGATATGCATGGGGTGGCGTCGCCATCGCGCTGATTGTTGGCTTGCCCAACCTGCTGTACCAGATCCTCAATGACTGGCCCGAGCTGGCGATGGGTCGTGCCCTGTCGGCCAACAATGCCTCTGACGTGAGGGCCTCGATGTGGATCTTGATGGTCTTGCTGCTCGGGCCGCCCATGGTCGTGATCTGGCTGGCTGGCCTGCGAGCGCTCGCTCGAGACCGTCGTATCCGCTTCTTCGTAGTGGCGTTCGTGGTGCTGGTGCTGTTCACGTTCGTATCCGGAGCCCAGAACTACTACCCGGTGTTCTTGATGCCGGTGCCGTTCGCAGCCGGGATAGTGGCAATGGAGTCCCACCTCGCACGCGTATGGGCTGTCTTGTTCGCCGTCAACGGCGCAGTGTCGCTGGTCGTCGGCCTCCCGCTAATTCCGATCGGCTCAGTCGGCTCGACCCCGATCCCGGGGATCAACAAGGTCGTCGCCGACACAGTCGGATGGCCGCAATACGTCCGCCAGATCAGCCAGGTCTACGACGGCCTGTCGCGCGCCGGCGATCCGGTGGTGATCACCTCCAACTACGGCGAAGCCGGTGCAGTCGCCCGCTACCGTCCCGGAGCGCCTGTCTACAGCGGCCAGAACGGCCTCTACGCACAAGCTCGACCGCCCGACGGTACGACGACCGTCGTGTTCGTCGGCGACCAGTACGGCTTCGCCCGACATTTCTTCGCGATGTGCACGGTCCGGGGCCGGCTCGACAACCTTGTCGGCGTGGACAACGAAGAGCAGGGCGAACCCATCGCCGTCTGTCAGCGCCCGCGACTTCCATGGACACAACTCTGGCCCCGATTGCAGCACCTCGACTGAAGGGACGCTGTCGGGCAGGCACGCCGCCGATGCCGCCCTTCCAACAACAGGTACCGGGCGGAGTACCTCCGCTGAATGAGGCGAGCGGCTCGCTGGTCGTGCAGGCACTGCGGCAAGGCCGCCAGTGTGGATCCCGGACCTTCGAAGCCGACCGGCCCCCAGGCAGAACGATAGGCAGTGCCAAGCTGTCGCTACCGACGTCGCCCACGTGGCGACGACGGTGATGTCACGCGGATGCCTGCCGCTCCCGATATCTACGGGTCTTGTCGCGGTTGCCGCACACCCGCATCGAGCACCATCTGCCACTGGCGTTGCGTGAGGTGTCAAAAAATACCCACCGGCAATCCGGGGCCGCGCACATCCGGATCCGAGTCCATCCGCCATCAACGACAACCTGCGCGAGGAGTTCGCCGAGTGCTGCAGGGATCCCTGCGGCGGTTCCTGCCAAGGAACATGTCCCGTCGTGCCTCAGCTGCACCGCAAGGGGAAAGCCCGCCAGCACCTCGTTGACCTCAGCAAAAGCGGTCGCCTCCTGGTGACCGGCACGCACGGCAAGCGCCGTGCGCAAAGCGCGACGCAGCTCGATCAACTTGACCACATCATCCGTGGCCAAGGCTCGCCGAGCACCAAGTAGCCCACGCTTACGAAGCCAAACTCGCGCGTTTGAGAGTTCGGCGAGGTCGTCACCCCCACGGTGCTGAACGCCGTGGATGGTGAACGACCGCTCATCGAGCGTGTTGACGAGGTCTAACAAGGCCTCAGCCCCGACGCCCTCGGCTCGCTTCTCATCGTCGTCGTTCACGACACCAATATAACGAATTGATGGTTGGGGCGGCCATCCAAGACGGGACCTGCCGGCCCGCTTTACCGTCGGCGCTGAAGGCTACGCTCGACGACCATGACAGAGTCTGAGGGCCAGGGCGGCCCGCCGTCCGAACCCGATAACGAGTCGACAGAGGCGCATTTCGGCCCGCACCGGTTCTACGCGGGCGAGGGCGGCGGCAGCGAGCAGTTCCGAGGCGCCCGGTTCGATGTCGCCGACATGCGGGGAGCACGCTTCACCGATTGCGACCTCACCGATGCCACGATCCGGGACTGCTGGCTGGAGAACGTCGACATCTCCGGATATCTGCGCAATGTCAGCGTGAACGGTGTCGATGTGACCGACTTCGTCAACGCTGAGCTGGACCGGCGACATCCCGAGCGAGTCCAGTTCCGCGCCGCAGAGTCGGCCGATGATCTCCGCACGATGTGGACCACCATCGAAGAACTGTGGGCGCGAGCGGCCGAGCGAGCGGGACGGCTTCCCCGCGCCGCGCTTGACGAGCACGTAGCGGAAGAGTGGTCGTTCATGCAGACGCTGCGCCATCTGGTCTTCATCACCGACGCTTGGGCCCAGCGGACCGTGCTCGACGAGCCCATGCCCTACCACCCGCTCGGGCTGCCGCAAAGCTGGTACCCGCCGGCGGATGCGGCTGCGCTCGGGATCGACCTAGCGGCACAGCCCTCTTCCGACGAGATCGTCGCGGCGAGGAATGACCGGATGGCCGTGATGAGGCAGATCGTTGACGGGTTGACCGATGACGACCTGGGCCGGCTCTGCCGACGTACGCCGGCTCCGGGTTATCCCGACGAGCCACTGACTGTGATCGACTGCATTGCCGTCGTGATGGACGAGGAGATCGAGCACTACCGGTTCGCCGTCCGCGACCTGGCCGTGCTCGAAGCGAGAGTGGCCTGACCAGCAGTCGGCCATGACGCGGTCGAGGGTACGGCGACGACCACCGGCCCGCTTGTGCGACAGACGAGGCGGGTGGGGTAACTGGGGCATCTCCGCAAGGGGCTAGACCTCGGCTGGGTGGGCACAGGGGCCTCAGAACGTGAGACCTGCTCACTCGGGCGACCGGCTGAGCCACCTTGGTAGGGACGACGGAACTGTGACACACAACGCCGCTGAGATGCTCGGCTTCTTCGTGCTGTTCTTCGCTTGTCTGGGCGGCCTGATCGCCGTGCTCTACTGGCTGGAGGTCAGCCTCGACCAGCCACGCCAGACTCCCAGCGCGCTGAGGCGTCTTTGGTCCGCAGGGGCGGCTCGGGCCAGGGCTCGACTGCAGCCGCACTCGCTGTCTCCAATGGCCGGGCAGGTCGCCAGGATCGCCGTCCCCCCGTCAAGCACTCCCGAGGAGTCCCAGGCGGC
>JAICMS010000155.1 GCA_025929075.1 Propionibacteriales bacterium | reverse complement strand
TCGCCGGTCAGCGACACGACTCCGGCACCGAGCAGGAACCGGAGATCGCGGTGGTCGGCCAGGGTGCGCCACACCGCCCGCATGTCAGCCGGCTCGGCTCTCGTCGTCGGGAGTGCCGTCAGGCGGTGGGTCTCCAAGCGGTGGGTCTCCGAGCGGTACGACGACGACGGTGACGTCCACCGGTACGGCGTCCTCGCGGTCCGCCCGACCGTCGGCGGCAGCCCTGTCGACGTACTCCCCCAGCCGCGCCCGAATCCGGTCGCCGAGCTCGGCGAGCTCCGCGCGGGTCAGGTGGCTGCTCGCCAGGTGAACGCCGGTGACGGCCTCCCAGTCCGCGCCCCAGTCGGCCCGTCGCCGCTGCCAGTCGAGGAACTGGGCGAAGCCGCGTTCGGCGGTCACCTGCTCCAAGACCGCCCCCGCGGAGGCAACCGGCGACGACGGTTCCTTCGACACCCCTAGCGAGGTGGAAACCGGTCGCCACGGCCGTTCGCGGTTGTCGTCGCCGTGCACCTGCTCGACGAAGCCGTACTTCGCGAGCTGGCGCAGATGGTGGGTCGCCAGCCCCTGGCTGATGCCCAGCCGGCGCGCCGCCTCGGCCGCCGTCAGCCGGCCCGCCCGGCCCACCATGGCGAGCAGCTCGAGCCGGAGCGGGTGAGCGAGCGCCCGAATGCTCACCGGGTCGTCCAGCAGCCGTCGGGTGGGTGCAGACGACTCCAAGGACATGCTTGACATCCTCTGCCCCGGCGCCACACGTTGTCAAGCACTTGCTTGACAACGTGTCCAGACACCTACTGCGGGTGTCCGGTCGGGGAATCTACGTCGGTGGAGCCGGGTGGATGTCCACCCGCTGGCCGTCGGGGTCGACCACGATCACGAACGACCCGAATGACTCGTGCCGGACCTCGGCGTCATAGCCCTCGTCCCGCAACCGGTCGGCCAGGTCGTCGACCGGCTCCGGAGACTCGAAGTTGAGCTTGACCGCGGTGCGGCCCGCGACGACGCCAGGGATCTCGCCGGCGTCGTCGGCGGTCCGGTGCAGTCCGACCAGGCCGTGGTCGCCGCCGGCAGCGGCATAGGTGGCATACCACTCATCGGCCGCCCCGCGCACTGTCAGCCCGAGAGCAGACAGGAACCGGCCGTAGTCGCCAGATGGATCGGTGAACCGCACCGGCGAGACCCGCAGCGACGAGGATGGCGCCATCGGATGCACGACGTAGCCGTAGAGGTCGTCGGCCCGCTCGTCGACCGCCAACGGGTCGCCCAGCGGGTCGGTGCAGGTGAGGACCCGGCCGTAGCTCTCGTCGTACACGGCCACATCCGGCACGCCCGCCTCGACCAGCCTGGCGGCGAGCGCGTCGATGTCGTCGGCCTCGAAGCTGAGGGTGGTCTGCCCCGACGGCGCGCCGGACTCCGAGCTCGCCGCGTCGTGCAGCGCCACCATTCCGGCGCCGCACACCATGTCGACCCAGCCGCCGGCCGTGGACTCCACCCGGGGACGCAGCCCGAGCAGCTCCAGGAACCGCTGCATCGCCTTGACGTGGTCGGTGAAGCGCACCGGCCTCACGACGATCTTCTGACTCCCGCTCATCCTCGCGGCTCCCCATGTTCTTTGAGGTACTCGGTCAGGGCCTGCTCGACGAGAGCGGAGAGACTCGCGTCCTCATCGATGGCCTTGTGCTTGACCCGGCGGACCAGCTCTGGTGGCAGATAGACGTTGAACTGTGCCTTGCCAGCCTTCTGTCCGCCCGGCGCTGTACCTTCTTGGTCCGGCATGTCTAGGATGCTAGCAACCTAATACTAACAGAGGCAAGCGGAAAGGGCAGCCCAATGACGATCCGGTTCGACCACCTCGGCATCCTCAGCAGCACCCCGGAGCAGCACGCTGACATCGCCCGGTTCCTCGGCGATGTACTGGGCTTCACGATCGACGGTGACCCCACGGGCGGGTACGCCGAGGCCCGTCTTGGCGACACGATGTTCGCGCTACACGTCGGGAGCCGGCTGGAGGGGAACCCCTCCCCGTACGGCGGTACGCTGCTCCAGCTGACCAGCGACGACGTCGAGACCGACCTGTCCGCGATCCGCGCACGCGGAGGCACGATCGCCGCCCCGGCCGAGGACATGCCGTGGGGCCGCTCGGTCTACATCCAGGGCCCGCATGGCGTGCTCGTCGAGCTCTACCAGCCCTGACGCGACCTCACAGCGGCTCGCCTACTCACAGCGGCTTGGCCATGTGGATGTTGGTCGCCTCATAACCCAAGCTCTCGTAGAGGCGCCGCGCGGTGGTGTTGTCGCCGAAGACGTGCAGCCGGATGCTGCTTGCGCCTGCCTGTCGCCCGTGCTCCTCAGCGGCAAGCATGATCGCCCGTCCATAACCTTGGCGGCGCTTGCTCTGGTCCACCTCGACGTCGTAGACGAAGACCATGTCGCCGGCGCGCTCGGGCATGTTGAGCCAGAGGAGACCCACCCGCTCGCCGGCGTCCTCGGCCACGAGGAGGTCGTGCCGGGCCGTGTGGGGTCCGTCTGGAAGAAGCTCGGCAAACTGCTTCGTCGCCATGTCGTGGGCCTTGTCGGCCGGCATCGAACCCATCCGGATGTGATCGTCGGCGTAGCTGCTGATCGCGGAAGTCACCCAGTCGGCGTACTCCGCCTCTGTCATCGGCCGCAGCACAACGTCCACCGAGGGCTCCCTTCTGTCGGTCCGGCCTAGGGTTGACCCATGGCCGAAGTCACCGTACGTCGGGTGCGCGAGGTGGTCGGCGACCGCAAGCACGGTCCGACGTTCCTCGTCGACCGGCTCTGGCCCCGCGGGGTGAAGAAGACCGATCTCGACATCGACGCTTGGGTGAAGGATGTCGCACCCAGCACCGAGCTGCGCAAGTGGTTTGCCCACGACCCCGACAAGTGGCCCGAGTTCCAGCGCCGCTACCGGGCAGAGCTCGACGGCGACAGCGAAGCCGCAGAGCCGCTGCTCGCGGCGGCCGGACAGCGAGACATCACTCTGCTCTACGACGCGCACGACACCGAGCACAACCAGGCAGTCGCCCTGCGTGCCTGGTTGCTCGACCAGCTCTAGCCACCGCCGTCGACCGCTGCCACGCCGGAACGGCTCCCGGCCTAGGAGACGGTGACCGTCGGTCCGGCCACCACCCCGTCACCGGCGTCATCGCCGTCGGCACCCATCTCGTCGGCGAGCCGCATCGCCTCCTCGATCAGCGTCTCGACGATCTGGGACTCCGGGACGGTCTTGATGACCTTGCCCTTGACGAAGATCTGGCCCTTGCCGTTGCCGGACGCCACGCCGAGGTCTGCCTCGCGCGCCTCGCCGGGGCCGTTGACGACGCAGCCCATCACCGCGACCCGCAGCGGGACCTCGAGCCCTTCGAGCCCGGCGGTGACCCGCTCGGCGAGCGTGTAGACGTCGACCTGGGCACGCCCGCACGACGGGCACGAGACGATCTCGAGGCGGCGCGGCCGCAGGTTCAGCGACTCGAGGATCGCGATGCCGACCTTGACCTCCTCGACCGGCGGTGCAGACAGCGACACCCGGATCGTGTCGCCGATGCCCTTCGACAGCAGCGCACCGAACGCGACAGCGGACTTGATCGTCCCCTGGAACGCCGGCCCGGCCTCGGTCACACCCAGGTGCAGCGGCCAGTCGCCACGCTCGGCGAGCATCTCGTAGGCCCGCACCATCACCACCGGGTCGTTGTGCTTGACAGAGATCTTGAAGTCGTGGAAGTCGTGCTCCTCGAAGAGCGACGCCTCCCACACCGCCGACTCGACGAGCGCCTCCGGCGTCGCCTTGCCGTACTTGGCCAGCAGCCGCGGGTCGAGCGAACCGGCGTTCACACCGATCCGGATCGACGTCCCGTGGTCCTTGGCCGCTCGCGCGATCTCCTTGACCTTGTCATCGAACTTCTTGATGTTGCCGGGGTTGACGCGCACCGCCGCGCAGCCGGCCTCGATGGCGGCGAAGACGTACTTGGGCTGGAAGTGGATGTCGGCGATCACCGGGATCTGCGAGTGCTTGGCGATGTCGGGCAGCGCCTCGGCGTCGTCCTGGCTCGGACACGCCACCCGCACGATGTCGCAGCCGGACGCGGTCAGCTCCGCGATCTGCTGCAGCGTCGAGTTGACGTCGGCGGTCAGCGTGGTGCACATCGACTGCACCGAGATCGGTGCGTCGCCTCCGACGAGCACCTTGCCGACGCGGATCTGCCGACTCTTGCGGCGAGGCTCCAGCACCGGCGGCGCGCTCTCCGGCATCCCGAGGTCGATCGCTGTGCTCATCTCACATCCTTCTTCTTCGTCATCTGCTGCTCGGTCGTCGTACGGCGACGGCTCGGCCTCATCCGGTCAGCTTGATCGGGTTGACGATGTCGGCCCAGACCAGCACCACACCCAAGACGATCAGTACCCCAGCGAGTGTGTAGGCGATCGGCAGCATCTGCGCGACGTCGGCGTAACCGGGGTCGGGCCGTCGCCACACCTTCGCCCAGGCACGGCGGAGTGCCTCGAACAGCGCGCCGGCGATGTGGCCGCCGTCGAGCGGCAGCAGCGGGATGAAGTTGAACAACGCCACGAAGAGGTTGACGACGCCGAGCAGCGTCAGCATCACCGAGATCCGGTCGACCACGTCGATGTGCTGGTCGCTCGCCACCTCACCCGCGACCCGGCTGGCGCCGACGACGCTCATCGGGCTCTGGGGGTCGCGCTTCTGCAGTCCGAGGGCCGCCTTGCCGACGCCGACCATCCGCTGCGGCAGCTCGCCAAGCGCCGAGGCGGTCCGGGAGGTGTAGTCCCAGATCGTCGAGGCGACGTAGCCCGGCCCTTGCCGCTGCCGGACCTCTCCGGGCGTCACGCCGAGGAAGCCCGCCTTGACGTAGGAGTCGGGGTTGCTGAGGCTCGACACCTGGTTGACCCTCGGGTGCGCGGTGAGCACGACGTGTCGGCCATCACGGTCGACGAGCACGTGCAT
>JAICMS010000002.1 GCA_025929075.1 Propionibacteriales bacterium | reverse complement strand
TTACCGGGAGTGGCGGCCCCGTGGCCCTTCCCCACCGACAGACACCCGTCCCGCCCTGCCGAGGACACCCGGCCCGACCGGACCCGGCAGGGCAACCGAGCAGCGAGAGGCACCTGCCGTGGCAGCACCGCAGAACTACCTGGCCGTGATCAAGGTCGTGGGCATCGGTGGAGGTGGAGTCAACGCCGTCAACCGGATGATCGAGGTCGGCCTCAAGGGGGTCGAGTTCATCGCCATCAACACCGATGCCCAGGCGCTCCTGATGAGCGACGCCGACGTGAAGCTCGACATCGGCCGCGAGCTCACCCGCGGACTCGGCGCGGGCGCCAACCCCGACGTCGGCGGCAAGGCGGCCGACGACCACGCCGATGAGATCGAGGAGGTGATCAAGGGCGCCGACATGGTCTTCGTGACCGCCGGCGAGGGCGGCGGCACCGGCACCGGCGGAGCTCCGGTCGTCGCCAGGATCGCCCGGTCGCTGGGTGCGCTGACGATCGGCGTGGTGACTCGGCCGTTCTCCTTCGAAGGACGGCGCCGGGCCAACCAGGCGGAGGAGGGCATCGCCGGGCTGCGCGAAGAGGTCGACACGCTGATCGTGATCCCCAACGACCGACTGCTGTCGATCTCCGACCGCACGGTGAGCGTTCTCGATGCCTTCAAGCAGGCCGACCAAGTGCTGCTGCAGGGCGTCTCGGGGATCACCGACCTGATCACCACTCCAGGGCTGATCAACCTCGACTTCGCCGACGTCAAGTCGGTGATGTCCAACGCCGGATCCGCCCTCATGGGCATTGGCCGGGCCAACGGCGACGACCGGGCCGTCGTGGCGGCTGAGATGGCCGTGTCCAGCCCGCTGCTCGAGGCGTCGATCGACGGAGCGCATGGCGTGCTGCTGTCGATCTCCGGTGGCTCAGACCTCGGGCTGTTCGAGATCAACGAGGCAGCGGCGCTGGTCTCCCAGGCGGCGCACGCCGAGGCCAACATCATCTTCGGCGCCGTGATCGACGACGCGCTCGGCGACGAGGTCAGGGTGACCGTCATCGCGGCCGGGTTCGACGGCGGGATGCCCAAGCGGCGTGACCAGTCACAGCCCGCCCTGCGGCGAGACACGACGCCGGCTGCCGGCAAGGAGCCGCCCCCGGCCACGTCTGCGGACTCCGCGACCACCGGCGGACAGCAGGCGACCCCGGTCCGGCCGGCCGCCAAGTCGGCCTCGGGTCAGCCGCCGGCTCAGCAGCCGCGGCCGGCGTCCGGTGACGACGACGAAGATCTCGACGTCCCCGAGTTCCTGAAGTAGCCGCGGCCGCGCCGAGAACCAGCGGCCCAGCCGCCCGCCCGTGTTTGCCAGCAGAGACCACCTCGACGGCAGGGCGGGCCGTGTCGAGGTGGCGTTCACCGACCGGCATGGGGGGGTCAGCCCATCGCCGTACGACTCGCTCGATCTCGGTGGTGCCCGTGCCGACCGCAGGGATGTCGGAGAGAATTTCGCCTTGCTGGCAAGGGAGTTGCGGGTCACCGGCCTTGTGACGATGCGGCAGCGTCATGGGAACGTGGTCGCGTTTATAGGCGACGATGCGGCCGACGACGTGGTTCCGGGTGCCGGGCCGGAGTGCGACGCGCTCGTCACCGACCGGCCCGACACGGCACTGTGCGTGCGGGCCGGCGACTGTGTCCCCATCGCGCTGGCCGACGCCCACCAGGGCGTCGTCGCCGTCGCCCACGCCGGTCGGCGCGGTGTGGTCGCCGGCATCATCGACGCGACGGTGACGGCGATGCGGGGGCACGGCGCCACCTCGGTCACGGCCTGGGTCGGACCCCACATCTGCGCGGGGTGCTACGAGGTGCCGGCCGCGTTGCGGTCGGAGGTGGCGGTGGTTGCGCCTGCCGCGTTCGGCTGTACGACGAGGGGAACGCCCGCAGTCGACATCGGCGCCGCCGTCGTCGCTCAGCTGCAGGCCGCTGGTGCCCAGGTCGTCGACAGGGCGCTGTGCACGTTGGAGTCGCCCGACCTGTTCTCCTACCGACGCGACGCAGCCCGGTCGGGTCGGACCGCCGGGATCGTCGTGCTCCGCCGGTCCGGCGATGGCTGACCCGACCCGACGCGACGAGCTCGCCGAACGGCTCGCCGACATACGCTCCCGGATCGCCGCTGCAGCACAGGCTGGCGGCGTCGAAGAGGTGACGCTGGTCGTCGTCACGAAGACCTGGCCGGCCAGCGACGTCCGGCTGCTGCACGAGCTCGGCGTGACCGACGTCGGCGAGAACCGACATCAGGAGGCAGCGACGAAGGTCGGGGAGCTCGCCGGGCTCGATCTGCGATGGCACTTCGTCGGCCAGGTGCAGTCCAACAAGGCGGCGGCCATCGCCGGATATACCGACGTCGTGCATTCGGTGGACTCTGTGCGCGTCGTCCGTCGACTGGACAGCGGTGCGCACCGGCGTGAACGGGTCGTCGACTGCTTCGTGCAGCTTGATCTCGACCCGGGCGCCGAGGGGCACGGACATCGCGGCGGCGTCGCGCCTGCCGACGTCGAGGAGGTCGCCGCGGCTGTCGACGCAGCCCCAAGCCTCCGGCTGATCGGCGTGATGGGCGTTGCGCCGCTTGAAGAGGAGCCGGCCAGAGCCTTCGAGCGGCTGGCCGCCGTACGGGCGCAGGTCTGTGATCACTATCCGACGGCGACGGCCATGTCAGCAGGCATGACCGGCGACTTCGAGGCGGCCATCGCGGCCGGCGCGACACACGTGCGTGTCGGAAGCGCGATCCTCGGTAGCCGACCCGTGCTCCGGTAGTGTCGGCAGCGGCGACCGAGGAGGCCGTCGACCAAGCGCAGGCGGCATCTACCGACTGAAGCGGAGGCAACAACGGTCATGGCGGGCGCGATGCGGAAGGTGGGTGTCTACCTCGGGCTGCTCGAGGACACCGATCGCTACGAGGACGACTACTACGCCGACGAAGAGACGACGTCGGCGGTCACGCCGACGCAGCCACGCGCGGTGCAGCCGGTCCGCGCCGACCGACCGCTTGCGGTTGCCTCGCTCTCCGACCGGCGCCGCCCGGTGGCCGCTCCGGCGCCGGCTCCGGCGACCACCGAGCTGTCACGGATCACCACGTTGCACCCGCGCACCTACAACGAGGCCCGCACCATCGGCGAGCACTTCCGCGAGGGTGTCCCGGTGATCATGAACCTCACCGAGATGGACGACAACGACGCCAAGCGTCTCGTCGACTTCTCGGCCGGCCTGGTGTTTGCGGTGCGCGGTTCGATCGAGCGGGTGACCAGCAAGGTGTTCCTGCTGTCCCCGCCCAACGTCGCTGTCGCCGCCGAGGACAAGCAGCGGATCGCCGAAGGCGGCTTCTTCAACCAGAGCTGACACACCAGACACCCGCTATCCGGCGAATCAGGCCCCGGAAATGCCGGAAAAGCCGGCCAGTGGTGTCCGGTGTCACCGCGAGGTGGTGTGGCGACGTCGGTGGTCGACTGGCCGGCGACACTAGGCTTCGGTCGTGGTCGTGCTCGGCAGCATCATCGAGGTCGTCCTCTGGGTTTACATCCTGCTGCTGCTCGCCAGGATCGTCACGGAGTGGGTCCAGATGTTCGCCCGGTCCTGGCAGCCCCGGGGACCGGTGCTCGTCGTCCTCGAGATCGTCTACTCCGTCACCGATCCGCCGCTGCGGCTGCTTCGCAAGATTGTCCCGCCGTTGCGCTTCGGCGGAGTGGGCTTGGATCTCTCGATCCTGATCCTGCTGCTCGTCTGCTACGTCCTGCTCTTCTTGAATCGGCACTTTCTACCCATCGCCTGACGCTAGGCTGATCCGCGCAACGCCTGCTTCTGCCAGGGGCCCGCAGAGTACCGTTGCGACAGACGTGACAGCCAAAGACTTCGAGGTGAGCTCATGCCGTTGACGCCGGAGGACGTGCGGAAGAAGACCTTCACGCCGGTCCGACTTCGCGAGGGGTACGACATGGGGGAGGTCGACCAGTTCCTTGACGAGGTCGAGACCGAGCTGATCCGATTGCACCAGGACAACGACGAGCTGCGTCGCCAGCTCACCGATGCCTCCACGGCCACACCGTCGAGTGGGCAGCCGACGGCGCCCGAACCGGTGGTGGCCGCCCACGAGCCGGAGCAGCCTGCAGCCGCGCCCGAGCCGGCGGCCCCGCCGCTGCCCGCGGTCAAGACGGTGCCTGAGGCCTCCAGCGCAGCTGCCCGGCTGCTCGAGATCGCGACCAACAACGCCGACCAGCTGGTGGCGGAAGCGAAGAACGACGCCGACAAGATCATCGGTGAGGCGAAGGCCAAGTCCGAGCGGCTCGACAGCGAGTCGAAGTCCCGGGCGGAGCGGCTGGAGTCCGATGCCCGCACCCGCGCTGAGCGGCTCGATTCCGAGACCAGCAACCGCCGCCAGCAGCTGTTCGGCCAGCTCGAGCGCGACCGCGAGAGCCTGGCCCGTGAGCTCGACGAGCTGCGGTCATTTGAACGCGAGTACCGCAGCCGGCTCAAGGGCTACTTCGAGGCGCAGCTCGCTGCACTCGACGGCAAGGGCAATGGCGACGTGCCGCTCACGCCGGCTGCCGATGGTGAGACACCGCGTCGGCTGCGCGAGCTGCTCGGCGAGGACGCCGGCAGCCAGCAGAGCTAGCAGCAGCGGATCAGGCGCGCTCCAGCCGGAACGCCAAGCCGAGGTCGCTGTCGCGGTCCCAGGAGGGACCTGCGCCCTCGGCCTCGGTCAGCCGGACCGCCAGCACCTCGGCGGCAATCGACTCGGCGTTGGCGCGGATCGCGGCCGCGGTCTCTGCTGATGCGTGCCAGGCGAGGTCGATTCGGTCCGACACGTCCAGGCCGGCGCTCTTGCGGGCCTCCTGCACGCACCTGACCACGTCGCGGGCGACACCCGCGCTGACCAGCTCCGGGGTCAGGACCAGGTCGAGCGCCACGGTCTCGCCATGCTCGTTGACGACTGACCAGCCCTCGCGCGGGCGCTCCGAGATCGCGACATCGTCGGCGGTCAGCTCGACGGGGCCGTCGAGGTCGAGGGTTGTGGTGCCGTGGTCGGCGAGGTCAGCAGCGATCCGCTGAGGATCCGCAGCCGCGATCGCTGCCGCCACCTGCGGCGTGCGCTTCCCGAACCGCTTGCCCAGGTTGCGGAAGTTGGGCTTGGCGACGAAGTCCACCACGTCACCCGCGGCCCCGAACGCCTCGACCCGCTCGACGTTGAGCTCCGCCGCGAGCTGCTCGCGGAGCTCGGTGCCCAGCGACTCGTGGGCAACGGCCGACACCAGGAGCCGGCGCAGCGGCTGCCGGGTCTTCACCTTGGCTTCGGCCCGCGCCGCCCGGCCGAGCTCGACCAGCCGTCGGGTGAGGGCCACGGCTTCGCGCAGGTCGTCGTCGACCAGCGTCTCGTCGTACGACGGCCAGTCGGACAGGTGCACCGAGGCAGCAGCATCCGGGTCGACCGACCGGACGAGGTCCTGCCAGATCCGCTCGGTGATAAACGGCGTCACCGGCGCCAGCAGCCTCGTCACGACGTCGATGGTCTCGTGCAAGGTCGTCAAGGCGTCGACGTCGCCGAGCCAGAAGCGCCGGCGCGAGCGCCGCACGTACCAGTTCGACAGGTCGTCGACGAAGTCCGCGAGCAGCTGTCCGGTGCGTTGGGTGTCGAAGGCCTCGAGCGCCGCCGTCACGTCGCCCACCAGGCGGCTCCGTTCGGAGACCAGCCAGCGGTCCAAGGCCGGCCGGTCCGCCACTGCAGTCATCTCGCCGGGGGACCAGCCGTTCGCTCGCGCATAGAGCGCCTGGAACGCCACGGTGTTCCAGTAGGTGAGGAGGACCTTGCGGACGATCTCCTGGATCGTGGCGGCACCGACTCGTCTGGCCGCCCACGGTGACCCCGACGCGGCCATGAACCAGCGCACCGCGTCGGCACCGTGTCGTTCCATCAGCGGCAGCGGCTCGAGGATGTTGCCGAGGTGCTTGGACATCTTGCGGCCGTCCTCGGCCAGCAGCAGCCCCAGGCAGACGACGTTCTCGTACGACGACCTGTCGAACACCAACGTGCCCACGGCCATCAGCGAGTAGAACCAGCCACGGGTCTGGTCGAGGCCTTCACAGATGAACTGCGCGGGATATGTCTCCTCGAAGGCCACCTTCGACCCCGCGAGGTGCGGGTACCCCCACTGGGCGAACGGCATCGAGCCGGAGTCGTACCAGGCGTCGATCACCTCGACGACACGGCGAGCCGGACTTCCGCACGCCACCTGCGCGTCGCCGTCCGGGCTCGGACAGCGCAGGACGATGTCGTCGACGTACGGCCGGTGCGGGTCCAGATCGCTCAGGTCCCCGGCCCCGAGGACCTCGAGCTCTGAGACCGATCCGACGCACGTGAGGTGGCCGTGCGGGCACCGCCAGATCGGCAGTGGCGTCCCCCAGTAGCGGGTCCGCGACAGCGACCAGTCGACGTTGTTGCGCAGCCAGTCGCCGTACCGCCCCCACTTCGTCGTCTCCGGATACCAGTTGGTGGCCTCGTTCTCCCGCAGCAGCGCGTCCTTGACAGCAGTGGTCCGGATGTACCAGGCCGGCAGCGCGTAGTACATGAGCGGGGTGTGACAGCGCCAGCAGTGCGGGTAGGCATGCTCGTACGCCTCGTGCCGGAACAGCACGCCACGCCGGTCCAGCTCGGTGACCAGGTCGGCGTCGGCGTGCTTGAAGAACTGGCCACCGACCAGCGGTACGTCGGCCGCGAACCGGCCATCGCGCTCCACCGGCTGCACGACAGGCAGCCCGTTGGCCCGGGCCACCTCCATGTCCTCAGGTCCGAACGCCGGCGACTGGTGCACCAGTCCGGTGCCGTCCTCAGTCGTGACGTAGTCGGCGAGCACGATCACGTGCGCGCGGGCCCCCGCCTCGGGAAACTCGATGAGCTCGAGCGGTCGCTGGTACTGCCAGCCGGCCATGTCGGTGCCACGCACCGTCTGCTCCACCGTCCAGTCTTCACCGAGCACCTCATCGAAGAGCGGCGCCGCCACGACGAGCCGCTCGCCGTCCTGCTCGGCGACCACATACTCCACGTCCGGCCGGACCGCGACGGCAGTGTTGGACACCAGCGTCCACGGCGTCGTCGTCCAGACCAGCATCGCCGCCTGGCCCGCCAGCGGGCCCGAGGTGAGCGGGAAGCGCACGTAGACCGAGGGGTCGACCACAGTCTCGTAGCCGCCCGGTTGGCCGAGCTCGTGATCGGACAGCGTGGTCTCACAGCGGGGGCAGTACGGCGACACCCGCTGCGACTCGAAAAGCAGCCCCGCGTCGAAGATCTGCTTCAGCGACCACCACACGCTCTCGATGTAGGACCGGTCCATCGTCCGGTAGGCGTGGGCGGTGTCGACCCAGTAGCCCATCCGCTTTGTCATCACCTCGAAGTCGTCGGTCGCCCGCTGGACGGACTCCCGACAGCGCTGGTTGAACTCGGCGATGCCGTAGCGCTCGATCTCCTGCTTGCCGGAGATGCCGAGCTCCTTCTCGACGCCGACCTCCACGTGCAGCCCCTGGCAGTCCCAGCCGGCCTTCCTGTCGACGAGGTAGCCCTGCATGGTCTTGAAGCGCGGAAACAGGTCCTTGAAGACGCGTGCCTCCAGGTGATGGGCGCCGGGCTTGCCGTTCGCGGTCGGTGGTCCCTCGTAGAACGTCCACCGCGGACGACCCATTCGGGCCTCCAGCGACGCCGCGAACGTGTTCTCCCGCTGCCAAAGCGCCAGCACCTCATGCTCCAGTGCAGGGAGATCGACCTGGGCCGGGACGGGCGGGTATCCGGTCACCGGCAGTTGATCGGTCGGCTGGTCGGGGGCCATCGGCTCCGCTCCTCGTCTCCTCGGCTGCCCGGGGCCCGACGCTGCGGGCACCGATGAAGGGACGAGTCCGACAGCGTCCTGCGGCCGGCCCGCGGTACCACCCTCCTTGGTCGGACGAGAGCACCGTCCGACCCGCTTCGTTTCGCGCCGCTGCCGGTTCTAGTGAGTCGATGACGACCGTTCTTCCGGCGGCTCCGAGGTGATGGCCTCATCGTCGCCTGCGGCGTGGTCCAGTTTAGATGTCGCGAGCCCGGGCGGTCGCGGCAGTTTTCCAGTACAGTTTCCCGCCGTCCCAGCGTGTCCTTGGGACGTTGAAGGCGAGGGTGGCAGGCTCTATCCTCTCCGCACCGACCAGGCACCACCTTGAGGGAAGGCGCAGTTATGGCTGCCAAGAAGACGTCGGCCGCGACGGTCGTCGAGAATGCCGTGGTGTCAGCCGCCGACCGTCGGTCGCGGACCGTCGGCAGCGACGGCGCCAAGCGGGCAAGCAGCAGCAAGCGCGCGGCGGCTCCAGCCCAGAAGGCGACCGCGAAGAAGGCCGCGCCAGCAGCGAAGAAGGCTGTGGCGAAGAAGGCCCCGACCAAGAAGGCTCCCGCCACGAAGGCTGCGGCCACGAAGGCTGCGGCCAAGAAGAGTCCGGCCAAGAAGGCTGCGGTCAAGAAGGGTCCGGCCAAGAAGGGTCCGGCCCCAACCGCCAAGAAGGCTCCTGCGAAGGCGGCGCCGGCAAAGCGGGCTGCCTCCACCAAGCCTGCCTCGACCAAGGCTGCGGCCAAGACCTCGGCGCCGCGCAACGTGGCGCGTCTCGCCGTCCGGGAAGGCGAGAAGCCGTGGACCGCACGCGAGGTCGCCGACGTCACCGAGATGCTCGAACACGACCGTAACCGGCTGCGTGAGGAGATCGCCGCCGCTGAGGAGGAGATCAGCCACCTGCTCCGCGAGGGCGGCGAGGGGGCCGGACACGACCAGGCCGACGTCGGCTCCAACACGTTCGAGCGCGACCACGAGATGACGATGGCGAAGAACGCCCGGGACAACCTCGTACTGGTCGAGGAGGCTCTGCAGCGCATTCAGGACGGCACCTACGGCGTGTGCGAGTCCTGCGGACGCCCGATCGGCAAGATGCGGCTGCAGGCGTTTCCCCGTGCGACACTGTGCTTGGAATGCAAGCAACGCCAGGAACGTCGCTGAACGACGCGGCAGACCCTCCGGCAGCCCCGCATCGCCGCCACACCTTCGTCCTCTGGGCGCTCGTCGCGCTCATCGCGTTCGGCCTCGACCAGGCAACGAAGTGGTGGGCCCAAAGCCATCTGGTGGACGGCCGGCCGCGGCACCTGATCGGCGATCTGCTGATGCTCCGGCTGACGCACAATGCCGGGGCTGCCTTCAGCGTCGCAACCGGCTACACGATCGCCCTGACCGCGATCGCGCTCGTCGTGCTCATCGTCATCGTCTCGATGGCCGGGCGGCTCCGCAGCATCGGCTGGGCGCTCGCCCTCGGCCTGCTCTTCGGCGGAGCGCTCGGGAACGTCGCCGACCGCATCTTCCGCGCCCCCGCGCCCTTCCGCGGCCATGTCGTCGACTTCATCGAGCTGCCGCACTGGCCGATCTTCAACGTGGCCGACTCCGCCATCACGGTGGCCGCCGTGCTCATCGTCGTGCTGAGTCTCCTTGGAAGGCGCCTCGACGGCTCGAAAGTCGACGACCCGAGAGTCGACAGCTAATGGCAGAAGGCGACACCCGGGTGCTGCACGTACCCGGCGGCCTCGACGGGGAGCGGGTGGACGCCGCCATCGCGAGGATGTTCGGGCTGTCGCGCAGCAGGGCCGCCGACCTGGTGGCCAGCGGTCAGGTGCGGCTCGACGGCGTCTCCCCGGCCAAGTCCGACCGGGTCGAGGAGGGGGGATTCCTCGAGGTGACGCTGCCCGGGGTCGAGCCGGTGGCGGTCGTCCCGTCGACCGTGGAAGGACTTCGGGTGGTGTACGACGACGCAGCGGTCGTGGTCGTCGACAAGCCGGTCGGGGTGGCGGCCCATCCGAGTGTCGGCTGGACCGGCCCGACGGTGCTGGGGCACCTGGCCGGCGCGGGCTTTCGGATCTCCACCTCCGGGGCCGCCGAGCGCCGAGGCATCGTGCAGCGGCTCGACGTGGGCACCAGCGGGCTGATGGTCGTGGCCAAGTCCGAGCTTGCCTACTCACGACTGAAGAACGCCTTCCGGCGGCGCGCGGTCGACAAGACCTACCACGCGCTGGTGCAGGGGCATCTCGACCCGCTCGTCGGCACCATCGACGCGCCGATCTACCGGCACCCGCGACACGACTACAAGTACGCCGTCGGCGAGGGCGGCCGACCGAGTGTGACCCATTACACGACGCTGGAGGCGCACCGGTTCGCGTCGCTGCTCGAGGTCAAGCTCGAGACCGGCCGCACCCACCAGATCCGGGTGCACATGAGCGCTCTCCACCACCCGTGCGTAGGCGATCTGACCTATGGCGCCGACCCGACGCTGGCGCGGCGGGTGGGCCTCGAGCGCCAGTGGCTGCACGCGGTCCGGCTCGGCTTCACCCATCCCGACAGCGGCGAGTGGGTCGAGTTTTCCTCGCCGTACCCCCCTGATCTCGACCACGCCCTCACCGCCATCCGCACCCCCTGACACTCGCCGAGGCGGCGGTGCAGGTGCCGGAGTGTCGGTTGGCTGCGGCAGGATCGCCGGGTCGTAGGCTGAGGCTCTTCCCCAGCAGGACCGGCCCGACGCGGGCCGCAGCCGCAGTTCGCACCGACGAAGAGGAGTGCTCGCGCATGTCCAGCCGGCCGTTCGCAGGGTCGGGGCGGGGAAGGCGATGACCGACTCGTTCGTCCACCTGCACGTCCACACCGAGTTCTCGATGCTCGACGGCGCGGCCCGCATCGCTGAGCTGATGGACGCGGCAGCCGACCTGAACATGCCCGCGATCGCGATGACCGACCACGGCAACATGTTCGGCGCCTTCGACTTCTACAAGCAGGCCAAGGCCCGCGGCATCAAGCCGATCCTCGGCATCGAGGCCTACCTCACTCCGGGCACCAGCAGGTTCGAGCGCCGCCGGGTGCGGTGGGGTGACGGCGGTCAGGACGACGTCTCCGGTGGCGGCGCCTACACTCACGCCACCCTGCTGGCGGAGACCACCGAGGGCATGCACAACCTGTTCCGGCTGGCCTCGCTGGCGTCGATCGAAGGGCAGTTCTACAAGCCGCGGATGGACCGGGAGCTGTTGAGCCACTATCCCGACGGCATCATCGCCACCACCGGCTGCCCAGGCGGCGAAGTGCAGACGCTGCTGCGGTTGGGCCGCTACGACGAGGCACGCCAGGCGGCGTCGGACTACCGCGACATCTTCGGCGCCGACAGCTACTACGTCGAGCTGATGGACCACGAACTGCCGATCGAGCAGCGGGTGCGTGCCGACCTCCTCCGGCTCGCCGCCGACCTCGACCTGCCACTGCTGGCCACCAACGACCTGCACTACACCCGCCGGGAGGACGCCACCGGCCATGAGGCGCTGCTCTGCGTCCAGTCCGGCTCTACGATCAACGACCCCGACCGGTTCCGGTTCGAGGGCGACGGCTTCTACCTGAAGTCTGCGGAGGAGATGCGCCGGGTCTGGCGTGAGCTCCCCGCGGCCTGCGACAACACTCTGGCCCTCGCCGAGCGCTGCCAGGTCGAGTTCGCCGAGGGCCGCAACCTGATGCCGCGCTTCCCGGTCCCGGAGGGAGAGAGCGAGGAGAGCTGGTTCGTCCGGGAGGTCGAGCGCGGCCTCGCCGCTCGCTATCCCGCAGGCGTCCCGGCCGACGCCCGGGCCCGTGCCGACAGCGAGACCGCGACGATCCTTCAGATGGGTTTCCCCGGCTACTTCCTGGTCGTCGCCGACTTCATCCACTGGGCGAAGTCCCAGGGCATCCGAGTCGGTCCGGGCCGAGGCTCGGCGACCGGCTCGATCGTCTCCTACGCCCTGGGGATCACCGACCTCGACCCGCTCGTGCATGGCCTGCTGTTCGAGCGCTTTCTCAACCCCGAGCGGATCTCGATGCCCGACATCGACATCGACTTCGACGAGCGCCGGCGCGGTGAGGTGATCCGGTACTGCACGGACAAGTACGGCGACGACCGGGTCGCCCAGATCGTCACCTACGGCACCATCAAGGCCAAGCAGGCGATCAAGGACTCGTCCCGCGTGCTCGGCTACCCGTTCGCCATGGGCGAGCGGATCACCAAGGCGATGCCGCCCGCGGTCATGGGCAAAGACATCCCGCTGGCGGGCATCTTCGACCCGCAGCACGAACGTTACGGCGAGGCTGCGGAGTTCCGGAGCCTGACCGAGAACGACGCCGACGTCAAGAAGATCGTCGACACCGCCCGCCAGCTGGAGAACCTCAAGCGCCAGTGGGGCGTACACGCCGCAGGCGTGATCATGTCCAGCGAGCCACTCATCGACGTCCTGCCGATCATGCGGCGGGAGCAGGACGGCGCGGTCATCACCCAGTTCGACTACGCCTCGTGTGAGTCGCTGGGGCTGCTGAAGATGGACTTCCTGGGCCTTCGCAACCTGACCGTGCTTGACGACTGCCTCGACAACATCTCGGCCAACCGCAGCGAGTCGGTCGAGCTGGAGAGTCTCAGCCTCGACGACGCACAGACCTTCGAGCTGCTGTCTCGGGGCGAAACGTTGGGTGTCTTCCAGCTCGACGGTGGGCCGATGCGGGCATTGCTGCGCTCGATGAAGCCGGACTCCTTCGAAGACATCGCGGCGGTCCTCGCGCTCTACCGGCCCGGTCCGATGGGCGCCAACGCCCACTACGACTACGCCGACCGCAAGACCGGCCGCAAGCCGGTCGAGCCGATCCATCCCGAGCTGGCCGAGCCGCTGGGCGACATCCTCGACGAGACCTACGGCGTCATCGTCTACCAGGAGCAGGTGCTCAAGATCGCTCAGCGGGTGGCGTCGTACTCCCTGGGCCAGGCCGACCTGCTGCGCAAGGCGATGGGCAAGAAGAAGAAGGCGATTCTCGACAAGGAGTTCGAGCCGTTCTCCGCCGGGATGCGCGCCAACGGGTACTCCGAGGCGGCGATCAAGACGCTGTGGGACATCCTGGTCCCGTTCTCCGACTACGCCTTCAACAAGTCGCACACCGCCGGCTACGGCCTGGTGTCCTACTGGACCGCCTACCTCAAGGCGCATTACCCGGCCGAGTACATGGCGGCGCTGCTCACCAGCGTCCGGGACGACAAAGACAAGTCCGCTGTCTACCTCAACGAGTGCCGGCGGATGGGCATCAAGGTGCTGCCGCCGGACGTCAACGAGTCGCAGGCGGAGTTCACCCCGGTCGGCACGGACATCCGGTTCGGGCTGACGGCGATCCGCAACGTCGGCGGCAACGTCGTGAGCGCCCTGCTCGGTGCGCGCGAGCAGGGTAAGTTCGCCAACTTCGCGGACTTCATGTCGAAGGTCCCCGTCCAGGTGTGCAACAAGCGGGTGCTCGAGTCCCTGTGCAAAGCCGGTGCCTTCGACTCCCTGGGCTACACCAGACGCTCACTGGTCAGCGTCCATGAGGAGGCGGCCGACCGCTACCTCGACCTCAAGCGCAACGAGGCGATCGGCCAGGACTCCTTGTTCGGTGGCCTGGACGACGGCTTCGCCTCGGTCTCGGTGACCGTGCCCGCACTCGAGGAGTGGGAGAAGCGCACGCTGCTCGGCTACGAGCGAGAGATGCTCGGCCTCTACGTCTCCGACCATCCGCTCAACGGCCTGGAGCCGGTGCTCGCCCGCAGTTCCGACGTGACGATCGGGCAGCTCATCACCGACGAGGACAGGGTCGACGGCACCGTCGTCACCGTCGCCGGACTGATCACCTCGGTCGTGCGCAAGACCACCCGCAAAGGCGACCTCTATGCGGTCGTCACCCTGGAGGACCTCGAAGGCGCGGTCGAGGTATGGGTCTTCCCCCGCGACTACCAAGCGGTGTCGACGCTACTGGTCGAGGACTCCGTCGTGCTGGTCAAGGGCCGGGTGAAGGCCGGGCGCGACGACAGCGTTGAGCTCACCGCGTTCGAGGTCACGGTGCCCGACCTGACTCGCGGCGCGGCTCGCGGTCCCGTCGTCATCAGCATGCCGACGGCGCGCGTCACGCCGCCGCTGGTCGAGCAGCTTAAGGACGTGCTCGCGACCCATCCGGGCGCCGCTGCGGTGCACCTACGGCTGCAGTCCGTCGACAAGGTCATGGTGATGCGTCTCGACGAGCGGCTGCGCGTCGACCCGTCCGCCGCGCTGATGGCCGACCTCAAGGCACTCCTCGGTCCGGCGTGCCTCGCCGTCGAGTCCTGACCTGCAGCGGTCGTCGGCGCTCTACGATCGTCCGGTGGCGTACGACGCACCGCCGGCGCCCGACGGACGACGTGGCCGCCTCGGCACCGCCTCCCGTCGGTCGGGTCCGATCTGGCTGACCGCAGCAACAATCGGGCTCGGAGTTGTTGCGGCATTGGTCGGCGGTCTCGTCTGGGCCACGCTGGCCAACCCTCCGTCGGTGCGGTTGCAGTCCAGCGGTGGAGTCGTCCTCGGCGAGACCGGGCTCGACCAGCAGTCCGGGGTCACCTTGTGGTTCTTCCTGGTCGGTGTGGTCGGGGGTGCGATCTGTGGGCTGGCGATCGGCTGGTTCGGCGCCCGCTTCGGATGGGGGACCGTCGTGGCGGTGCTCGTCTGTTGCGGCATCGCCACCTGGGGGAGCAGCCTGACCGGCCAACACCTGTTCGGACCCGACCCGGCGGCCGAGCTCCGGCACGCCTCGACGGGCACGCTGGTCACGCTGGCGGTGCACGTCGACTCATGGGTTGCCTACCTGGGGTGGCCGATCGGTGGAGCAGCCGCCGTGCTGGCGGTCGTGCTGGGGTGGCCGAAGGACCAAACTCCGCCCGCAGAGGCAGGCCCGTCGGGTACCGTCGTCGCTGACGTGTAGCCAGCTTGAGGGGGTCCCACCCATGTCCGACGTCCCACCCGGCGGCGGCCAGCCCTACGAAGAGACGTCGTACGACGACGTGTCGTACGGCCAACCACCGAGCAACGCCCGGCGGGGGCTGCGTGCGCTGATCCTGTCCCTCGTGCTGGCTGTTGTCGTCGCCGGCGGCGCAGTGGCTTTCTACAAGGCCGACCCGTTCCACCTGTTCCGGGCGGGGCCACAGGCAGCCGTCGCCGTACCGGACAACGCCTTGTTCTATGTCGGCGCGGATTTCAACCCGGCGGCGAAGCAGAAGATCGACGCCGTACGCTTCCTCGACCATTTCCCCGGGTTCGCCCGCTCGGTAGGCTCGCTCAACGCCAACTCTGACCTGCGGCGGGTTATCTTCCAGAAGGCCATCGCCGGCCAGGCGTGTCCGGGCCTCAGCTACGACCACGACATCAAGCCGTGGATCGGGGACAAGTTCGGTGTCGCGGGCATGCCGCCCGCCCACACCGGTGGTTCGCCGGTGGCGGTCGTCGCGCTGCAGATCATCAGCGAGTCGGCCGCGAAGGACGGCATCCACGCGCTGCAGCACTGCTCGAGCGGCGGCTCAGCGTTCGGCTTCGCGTTCGTCGGCAACTACGTGCTGCTGGCCGAGACCCAGGCGGAGGCGACCCGCTATGCGGCTGCCGCCGACCGGACGTCGCTGGCCGACAACCCCGCCTACTCCGCTGACATGCGCTCCCTCGGCGACCTCGGGGTGCTGTCGGGCTGGGTCGACGTCAACGCGCTGGTGCACGCCGTCGGCGGCACGGACGCACAGACTCTCGGTAACGCCCAGCTGCTGACGGGCAAGCCGGTCCGGGTCGCGGCGACGTTCCGGTTCGAAGGTGGCTCGGCCCAGCTGGCAGCAAGTGTGTACGGCGGCACGGAGATCAGCCACGACCCCAACCAGGTGGTCGACCTGCCCGACTCGACGGCGTTCGCCATCTCCGACGCCGGCGGGGCCCAGCGGGTGGCCGCCAGCTGGCAGAACATCCTCAAGCAGATGCGGACCAGTGACAGCGCTATCGACGAGAACATCCAGCAGTTCGAGACCCAGACCGGCCTCCAGCTGCCACAGGACCTCGAGACGGTGTTCGGCAAGAACCTGATGCTCGCGGTCGACGGCTCGGGCTTCACCTCAGGGCTGCTCAGCGGCACCAGTGAGTCCCCGCCCAGCATCGGGCTGCGGCTGACCAACGACCCGGCCAAGCTCGACCAGGTCTACGACAAGGTGCTGCGGCTGGTGCAGAGCCAGCTCGGTGGTGTTCCGCTTGTCAAGCGCGACTTCCCGGACGGGATCGCGGTGGCCAGCACCTCGGCGTACGCCGACGAGCTGGGCAAGCTCGACGGGAACCTCGGCAAGACCCCCGACTTCCTGTCGGTGCTGCCCGACGCAGCCGACGACGAGCTGGTCGTCTACTTCGACTTCAACGCCGTGCAGGACGCCATCGTGCAGGCCCTCCAGCAAAGCGGTGTCGGCCAGGACGTCATCGACAACATCAAGCCGCTGCGTGCCCTCGGGTTGTCGGAGTCGGTCACCGGCAACTACACGAGCTTGTCGCTGCAGGTGTCGGTGGACTGAGGCCGCGGCGGGTGCTGTCAGTTCGGGCACCAGCCTGTGCGGGCGAGCGACGTCGCCGGCAGTGCGGGCAGCACCCGGATCGCCTGCAGCTCCGACCGCATCATCGCGATGCCGAGCTGCAGCCGGTTGCCGAGGTCAGGACTCTCCAGCAGTCGTTGTCTGTCGGCCAGCGGCACGATGAGCGATGCTGCCAACGTGTACGAGAGGTCGACCGGGTCGTCGGGAGTGTCGCCGTCGAGCACGTCATCACCGCGCAGGTCGCGCACCTCGGCCCGATAGCGGTCGAACAGCCGGCCGGCACGTGCGGCGGTCGCCGCCAGCTCCGCGTTCACCGGCCCGCCGCGGTCTGCGAGCCACTCGACGTCGGCGTTCAGGTAGTCCTGGCTGCGGTCGAGGTGGCGGACGTGGAAGCGTCGCCTGCCCACCACGAGCAGCTCGAAGCTGCCGTCGGGGTTCGCCGTGATGTCGGTGACGAGGGCCGCGCAACCAACGCGCTGGATCGTCTGCACCCCGGTGTCACCGACCTCGTAGCCGATGGTGATAGCCACCACTCCGAACTCGCGGTCAGCGTCCGGCGGCAGCGAGATCAGGTCGTTGACCAGCGAGCGGTACCTGTCCTCGAACACGTACAGCGGCATCACCACCCCTGGGAACAGCACGGTGTTCAAGGGGAACAGCGGCAACCTGTCGGTCACGGCCCGAACCTAGCACCGGATCCCTCGCCGGAGCCGGACCTCGACGGGGAGGGCTGTCAGTGAGCCTGCAACCGCTGGCTCTGCTGCCGGCAGTCGACGTGCTGGGCCGTAAGGCGGTCCACCTGGTCCGCGGCCGAGCTGACAGCGCGAACGTCGTCGGGGAACCGGTCGACGTTGCACGCCGCTGGCAGTCCGCCGGTGCGTCGTGGCTCCATCTCGTCGACCTCGACGCGGCCTTCGGCGGCGACGGGCAGCCCGAGCTGCTCGCCGCGGTGGTGCGGTCGGTCGACGTCCACGTCGAGGTGTCGGGAGGCATCCGTGACGCGGCCGGGCTCGAGCGTGCGCTGGCCACGGGAGCCCGCCGAGTGGTGCTGTCGACGGCGGCACTTGCCGACCGAGAGTGGTGCTCTGACGTGGTCGCCCAGTGGCCGGATCGGATTGCCGTCGCCCTCGACGTCCGGGGCGGCCAACTCGTCGCCAGGGGAAGCGGGTGGCTGGGCGGTCCGTTCGCCGCTGCTGTCGACTGGCTCGACGCCGCCGGCTGCCGCTGCTACGTGGTGACTGATGTCGACCGCGACGGCGCCTTGGCCGGTCCCAACCTCGGGCTGCTCCGCGCAGTGTGCGGCCAGACCGATGCCGGCGTCGTCGCCTCCGGGGGAGTGTCGACGCTCGATGACCTCCGCGCGCTGTCTGCCCTCCGACCGCTGGGGCTTTCGGGCGCCATCGTCGGAGCTGCCCTCCATACCGGCGCCTTCTCGGTCCAGGAGGGACTGGCGGCCCTCAGCGGCTCGTCAGCCACTGGGTGAAGTGAGCGGAGTCCCCGGTGGGTGTCCGGACCTCCACCTTCGCCACCGCCCGCCGACCGAAGACGTAGAGCGTCAGTTCGACCGGGTCGCCGGCGAGCTCGACCGGGTCGATCTTCTTGACCACGAAGCTCCGATCACCGGTGTCCGTGCGGTGGAGCACCACGCCGGCCGGGGAACCGCGAAGCGACGTCCGGGCGAACCAGCCCAGCTGTCCCCACACCTGGTCGTGCACCCACCGGGGCAGCGTTCGCGGCTGCCAGTCCGCCGCCGCCCGGCGGACGTCCTCGTGGTGGACCAGGAACTCCAGCCGGTTCAGCAGTCGGTCGGCGTACGGAAGAGCGAACGGCGAGCGTCGCGGCGGCCCCAGCCGCAGAGTGGCGACCAACGAATCGAAGCCCTCCGTCGCGACCATCTGGTCGACCTTGCTGTCACCGTTCGACGGCCGGACCGCCTGCAGCATGCCGCGCACTCCGCTGTCGCGCAGCACCAGGTGGGCCGCCAGGTGGTGGGTCGTCCAGCCCTCATCGAGGGTCGGCGCCGCGGGCCCCACGCTGTCGAGGAGGTCGCACAGCCGCTCCCGCTCCAGCCTGGCCAACGTCGTCTCACCGGACTCTTGGGGGTAGTCGAGCCCCGGTGCGGGGGAGCCATCCACCACGTCAGCGTACGTCGACTCGAAGCGTTGGCAGCGTACCTGCCGCGGGCCGACGACTGGCCTCTCGCGACAATGGCCGGGTGTCGCCTCCTGCACCATCGCCGCGTAGGTGGTTGGCCGGGCGCCGCGGCTATGCGACGGTCCTGACTCTCGGCCTGGTCGGCTCTCTGATGACGGTGCTCGGCACCGCCCGGCCCTGGGCCTCGGCCGCGGCAGGCACGCGTGGACTGCCGGCGATCCATGTCTCCGTCACCGGAACGGACCTCGAGCCGGCCTGTGGGGCGCTCGGTCTTGCATTGCTTGCCGCCTTCGGAGCGGTGCTCGCGACCCGCGGCTGGGTGCGCCGCGGCCTCGGCGCAGCGATCGTGCTCGGGTCGATCGTCGTACTCATCCTCGCTGCGACCGCGCCGGCGGACCCGACGCATGCCCTGGCTGCGGAACTGTCTGCCAAGGGCTGGACCGGCGGCGGATTCGGCAGCGGCACCGAGCCATGGCGCTGGATCGTGGTCGCCGGGGCGGCGGCGGCAGGCGTTGCCGGTGCGGGCGTGGCCCGTTTCGGGGGCAGCTGGGTGAGCATGGGTGCCCGGTACGACGCTCCGGCCGCAGCGACCCGAGCGACGCAGCCTGACCAGGCCGCCGACGTCCTGACCGAGGCGGAGGTCTGGAAGGCGATCGACCAGGGCCGCGACCCGACGCAGACCGGCTGACCGGGTCGGGTCACAATAGGAGCCCCGACGAGAGGAGCTGCGGTCATGCCCGAGGCCCATCACGGTTCGACGCCGGCGGCGTGGACCACGGTGACGGTGGTGCTGGTGGCGTTCCTCGTCGGGGCGGCCGGGCTGATCATCTTGAACTGGGTGGTCTTCTGGTGCGGGGTCGGACTCCTGGTGGTCGCAGCAATCATTGGCAAGATCATGCAGGCGATGGGGCTGGGTGCGCGCTGACGATGGCCGTCCTCGACGACATCCTCGCCGGCGTCCGTGACGACCTCGCCGCACGTCAGCAAGCAGTCCCTCTGGAGCAGCTCAAACAGCTTGCCCACCGGCAGAATCCGGCTTTGGACCCGATGCCCGGCTACCGCCGCGAGGGGATCTCGGTGATCGCGGAGGTGAAGCGGGCCAGCCCCAGTCGTGGTCAGCTGGCAGACATCGCCGACCCCGGCGCACTCGCCGCCGAGTACGAAGCAGGTGGCGCCGCGACGATCAGTGTCGTGACGGAGCCGCGGCGGTTCGGTGGCTCGATGGACGACCTTCGCGCGGTGCGCGGCCGGGTGAGCGTTCCGGTACTGCGCAAGGACTTCGTCGTCAGCTCCTACCAGCTCTGGGAGGCGCGGGCCGGCGGCGCCGACCTGGTGCTGCTGATCGTTCGGGCACTCACCGACAACGAGCTGAGCGGCCTGGTCGACCGAGCCCGCTCGATCGGGCTCACTCCGCTGGTCGAGGTGCACACCGCCGAGGAGATTGAGCGCGCGGTCGACGCCGGAGCCGACCTGATCGGAGTCAATGCGCGCGACCTCGACACGCTCGAGGTCGACAGGGACACGTTCGCGCGGCTGGCTCCGCACGTTCCGACCGGCGCCGTCCGCGTCGCCGAGTCGGGCGTCCGCGATGCGCGCGACGTCCTCGACTATGCACGCAACGGCGCCGATGTCGTCCTTGTCGGTGAGTCGCTGGTCACCGGCAAGCACCCGCGGGCCGCGGTGGCCGACATGGTCGCCGCCGGGGCCCACCCGGCCGTCCGACAGCGGCACTGAGCGAGCCGACAGGCGAACCGCTATGACCAACCAGCGCACAACGGAGCTGCCTGACGCCAGCGGTCACTTCGGCCGGTTCGGCGGGAGATTCATGCCGGAGGCGCTGATCGCCCCGCTCGACGAGCTGGAGCGGCACTGGCGTCAGGCGATGGCCGATCCGGCGTTCGTCGCCGAGTTCCAAGGTCTGTTGTCGTCGTACGCCGGCCTACCGAGCCTGCTCTACGACGCCCAGCGCTTCTCCACGGCGGTGGGTGGCCGGGTGCTGCTCAAGCGCGAGGACCTCAACCACACGGGCGCGCACAAGATCCGCAACGTGCTCGGGCAGGCCCTGTTGACCCGGCGGATGGGCAAGCAGCGCGTGATCGCGGAGACCGGCGCCGGCCAGCACGGGGTGGCGACCGCGACCGCCTGCGCCTACTTCGGTCTCGACTGCGTCGTGTATATGGGTGAAGTCGACACCGAGCGGCAGTCGCTCAACGTGGCGCGGATGCAGATGCTCGGTGCTGAGGTGGTGCCGGTCACCACCGGCAGCCGGACGCTGAAGGATGCCATCAACGAGGCGCTGCGTGACTGGGTCGCCAACGTCGACTCCACGCACTACCTGCTCGGGACCGCCGCCGGTGCCCACCCGTTCCCGGCGATGGTCCGCGACTTCGCTCGCGGCATCGGCGACGAGGCACGCGAACAGTGCCTCGCCCTGCTGGGGCGGCTCCCGGACGCGGCGCTGGCCTGTGTCGGCGGGGGCTCGAACGCGATCGGTCTCTTCGCCGGCTTCGTCGACGACGCCGACGTGCGGCTGTTCGGCTTCGAGGCGGGCGGCGACGGATTCGAGACCGGCCGGCACGCGGCGACCATCAGCGCCGGGCAGGTCGGAGTGTTGCACGGTACTCGCTCTTTCCTGCTTCAGGACGACGACGGCCAGACCATCGAGTCGCACTCGATCTCCGCCGGCCTCGACTACCCGGGAGTGGGACCGGAGCACGCCTGGCTGGCCGACACCGGTCGGGCGACCTACCGCCCGGTCAGCGATGCCGAGGCCATGGAGGCGATGGTCCTCCTGGCCCGCACCGAGGGCATCGTGCCGGCGATCGAGAGTTCCCACGCGCTGGCCGGCGTCGCGTCGGTCGTGCAGGAGCTTGGACCGGACGCCGTGGTGGTCGTCTGCCTGTCCGGCCGCGGTGACAAGGACGCCGACACCGCCGCCCGGTGGTTCGGGTTCGCCGGCCGTGCGGAGCCGGAGCCGGAAGGCAACACTCAACAGCAACCCGAGCAGCCAGGACCGCTGTGAGCGGCGTCGGTCCGAGGCTCGCGGAGATCGCCAGCAGCGGCCGGGCCGCACTGGTCGGCTACCTCCCCGCCGGCTTCCCCTCCGTCGACGAGTCGGTCTCGCTGGTGTCGGCAATGGTCGACGCCGGCGTCGACGTCGTCGAGATCGGGCTGCCGTACTCCGACCCCGTGATGGACGGTGCGACGATCCAGGACGCCGTCGAGGTGGCGCTGGCCGGCGGCACCCGTACCCGCCACGTCCTGGCGGTGGTCGAGGCAGTCGCCGGCCTCGCGCCAACCCTTGTCATGACCTACTGGAACCCCGTTGAGAGGTACGGCGTCGAGCGGTTCGCCAGCGACTTGTCGAGCGCCGGTGGGGCGGGCCTGATCACGCCTGACCTGATCCCTGACGAGGCACCGGAGTGGCTGGCGGCTAGCCGGCGCCACGACCTCGACCGCGTTTTCCTGGTCGCGCCGTCCTCGACCCGGGAGCGGCTGGTAACGGCTACCGACGCCTGTCGCGGATTCGTCTACGCCACCGCTGTGATGGGCGTGACCGGCGCCCGCGGAGCGGTCGGGGCCGAGGCAAGCGGGTTAGTGGCTCGGGCCAAGGAAGTGACGGACCTACCGGTGGGGGTCGGTCTCGGCGTCTCGACCGGCAGGCAGGCCGCAGAAGTGGCCGGCTACGCCGACGCCGTGATCGTGGGCAGCGCCCTGGTCGCCGCGGTCCAGCGGGCAGCGGATCCCGCCGATGCCCGGCACCGGGTCGCCGCCCTCGCCGCCGAGCTCGCGCGCGGGGTCCGCGGGGAACTTTGACCGCCGTCGTCGGCGTTGAACCAGAGATGATGTGGCGGCAGCGATCGGCGGGTCTAAGGCTCTGCCTCTGCGTGGGTCTTGCGGTCGGGACGCTCGGCGGCTGTGCGGCAACGGGTGGTGGCCAGTCCGAGCCTGTCCATCGGCTCGCGGACGCGGCCGACGCGGCGGGGAGATTTCACGGGATGCAGCCGGTCGAGCCCTACCGGATGCCGGATGTCACGCTGACCGCCGACAACGGCGAGCCGTTCAACCTGGTCACTGACACGGCGTACCCCGTGACCCTGGTGTTCTTCGGCTACACCAACTGCCCCGATGAGTGCCCCCTGGTGCTCAGTGACATGGCAGCGGCGATGAAGCGGCTGTCGCCGGCGACCCGAGCCAAGACCCAGCTGCTCTTCATCACCACCGACCCCGCTCGCGACAAGCCGGGGGTGCTGCGCGACTACCTCGCCAAGTTCGACCCGCGCTTCCTCGGCCTCACCGGGACGATGGGCCAGATTCGCGCTGCCGCCACGAGCATGGGTGTGGCCATCACCGGCCGCCACAAGCTGCCGGGCGGCGGCTACGAGGTCGGGCACGGGATCCAGGTCATCGGCTTCCGCGGAGACGAGGCACCGGTCATGTGGGCCGAGGGTACACCGGCGCGTGCGGTGGCCGCCGACATCACCGCCCTGCTCCGCCGGTGACCCAGGCCCCGGGCCGCAAGCCGTCCAGAGGGTAAGTTGCTCCCGCGATGACACTTGCGTTCATCCCGAGCCCCGGCGAGGGAGTCTGGCATCTCGGGCCCCTGCCGATCCGCGCGTACGCGCTGTGCATCCTCGCCGGGGTCCTCGTGGCGATCTGGTTCGGTGATCGCCGCTGGGTGGCCCGGGGTGGTCGCCGGGGCGGTGTCGGCGACATCGCGATCTGGGCGGTCCCTTTCGGGCTGGTCGGGGCCAGGCTCTACCACGTCATCACCGATCCGGAGCTGTACTTCACCGCTGGCAAGGACCCGTGGGACGCGTTCTTCATCTGGCGTGGGGGATTGGGGGTCTGGGGCGCTGTCGGCCTCGGTGCCGTCGGCGCGCTCATCGCCTGCCGGCGCAACGGGATGCGGTTCCGGGCGATGGCCGACGCGCTGGCACCCGCGATCGCCCTGGCCCAGGCGATCGGCAGGTGGGGCAACTACTTCAACCAGGAGCTGTACGGGAAGCCGACCACGCTGCCCTGGGGGCTGAAGATCGACCCCGCCCATCGGGAACCCGGCTACCACGCCTATGCGACCTACCAGCCGACGTTCCTCTACGAGTCGCTGTGGGATCTCGGCACCGCCGGTTTCGTGATCTGGGCGGACCGCAGGTTCCGGCTCGGCTTCGGTCGGGCCTTCGCGCTCTACGTGATGGCCTACACCGCGGGGCGTGGCTGGATCGAGTACATGCGGATCGACACCGCCAACCACTTCCTCGGCCTGCGGCTGAACGACTGGACGTCGATCGGGCTGTTCCTCCTGGCACTTGCCTACTTCGTCGTGGTCGGGCGGCGGCATCCGGGCCGGGAGGTCGTCGTACAGACCTCCGAAGCGTCGGAGAACAACCACTTCTCCGGCGAGCGGCAGCCAGTCGCGTCGCCGGTGGCCGGCGACATCGGTCAGGATGGTAGCGACGACGGCGGCGGGGTGACCGCCGATCCGTCGCCACCCCGAGGATCTGATGACGAACCTTCCTGACGCTGGTCCCGGTGGGGGACAGGCCGCCGAGCCCGAGATCGGCCACGAGCACCCCGACGTCACCGGTGGCTGGCTGCGGCCCGCCGTCTTCGGTGCCATGGACGGTCTGGTGTCGAACTTCGCGCTGATCGCGGGCGTTGTCGGCGGGACGCACGGAGACCATTCGTCCACGGTGGTGCTCGCCGGCCTCGCCGGCCTCGCAGCAGGTGCCTTCTCGATGGCTGCGGGGGAGTACACGTCAGTGGCCAGCCAGGCGGAGTACACCCAGGCGGAGATCGAGGTCGAGCGCCGTGAGATCGCGGCGAACCCCAAGGCGGAGCAGGCCGAGCTCGCGCGGATGTACGTCGAGCGGGGATTCGACCGGGCGCTGGCCGAGGCGGTGTCGGAGCAGATCCATGCCGACCCCGACCTTGCCGTCGCCGTGCACTCCCGCGAGGAGTTCGGTGTCGACCCCGAGCACCTACCGAAACCGCTCCTCGCTGCGGTGTCGTCGTTCGTGTCGTTCGCCGTCGGAGCCGCGCTGCCGGTGCTTCCTTACATCCTGGGTGCCTCGACACTGTTGCCCGCCCTCGTCATCAGCCTGGTCGCGCTGTTCGGCTGTGGGGCGCTGGTCACCAGGGTGACGACGCGGAGCTGGTGGTTCGGCGGCCTTCGACAAACGGTGCTCGGTGGTGCCGCTGCCGGGATCACCTACCTCATCGGCGATGTGGTCGGAGCGTCACTCGGGTGAGACGCTGGCGGGCGAGCCCTGGCCGGTCAAGCGTCACGGTTGTCGTTGCTGGGTGGCTGGCGCTGAGCGTGGGCATGCTCGCCGGCTGTAGCGGGACGTCCCCGTCCCCGCCGCCGTCGCCACCGACCCGCTCCTCGACCGGCAGCCCCACCGGCCATCCAACGCCGACGACGCCCACCCCATCGACGACGAGGCCATCAACGACGGCGCCGCCCACCGATCGTCCGGGTCCGGTTGGCCGGGCGCTGGCGCGAATGAGCCTGCGCGAGAAGGCCGGTCAGCTGCTCGTCGTCGCCTTCTCCGGCACCGAGGCGCCGGTCCAGCTGATCGACGCGCTGCACCCGGGCGGGCTGATCTACTTCAGCGACAACCTGGCCTCCGACTCGCAGATCGCCGCCTTGTCGGCGGCCGCACAACGGGCGGCCCGAGCAGTGGGGCCGCCGCTGCTGATCACCACCGATCAGGAGGGCGGCGAGATCACCCGCTTGCCGGGGACAGAGGGAGTGCCCGGTGGCGCAGACTTCCACGGCGACGCGACCGCGGCCCGGGCAACGGCGGTGTCAACGGGCCGGTTGATGTCGCGGCTCGGCATCAACACCGACCTGGCGCCGGACGCGGACGTCGACACCGTGGTCGGGGGGATCATCGGTCCTCGCTCGTTCGGTTCCCAGCCGGGCGTCGTCTCCCGACTCGTACACGCCCAGATCTGCGGCTACCACGCCGGTGGTGTCGCAGCGACCGCCAAGCACTTCCCCGGCCACGGCAGCACCACGACCGACAGCCACCTGCGCACAGCCGTTGTGACCGAGTCGGCCGCGACCTGGCGACGGGTCGACCTGCCCCCGTTCGAGGAGGCTGTGCGGTCCGGCGTCGACGTCATCCTGGTCGGCCATCTCGCCGTACCGGCTCTCGATCCCAGCGGCCGCCCGGCGACCATCTCGCCGCTGCTCAACGAGGACCTGCTGCGCAAGCAGCTGCGCTTCAAGGGTGTCGTGATGACCGATGCGCTCAACATGGGTGGCATCACGTCCTGGGGCTCCTCGGGAACCGTGGCTGTCGAGTCGCTGGGAGCGGGATCCGACATGCTGCTGATGCCCGTCGACCCCTATGCCGCCGTCGATGCGGTGGTCGCTGCGGTCCAGGACGGCCGCATCAGCATGGCCCGGCTCAACGCGTCGGTCGAACGCGTCCTGAGCCTCAAGGCCAGGCTCGGCCTCTTCGGCGGCCAGCCGCGGCTCACCCAGTGCTAAACCCCTGACCGAACACCTCGGCCGGCCCGAATCGACTGCTGATCCGCCCGGATTCGGCCTCGGCGCGTGTCCGGTCCGTGGGGGGTGGGGTGCCGGGTGTGGGACTCGAACCCACACGCCCTTGCGGACAATGACTTTTGAGGCCATCGCGTCTGCCGATTCCGCCAACCCGGCGCTCGGCACATCATAGGGCGGTCGCTCCACCTCACGTCGAGTACGATGCTCCGAATCGGAAACCTCGTTCCCGCGACGACCAGGGCGGACGTCACGAAACGACCACGACCCACCGGATGGCGGGTGGGCACCGGATGTTCTGAGCGTCGAGGGGCTAGGTTTCCGTCATCACTTCGCCGGGCCGAGACGGGGGCCCTGCTCAACTAGTGGAGGCACCATGATCCGCCCATCCAGGACCGCCCGGGCGGCGACGCTGTTAGCCGTCACCGCCTTGGTCATCTCCGCCTGCGGCAGCTCCAACAACACAGACAACGGGTCCAAGACGCCGTCCTCCGGCGGCAGCAACCCGGCAGGCAAGACCACCAACCAGCCCTTGACGATCGGCGCCCTGCTGCCACAGAGCGGCGACCTCGCGTTCCTCGGCCCCCCGCAGTTCGCCGGAGTGGCCTTGGCCGTCAAGGACATCAACGCAGCAGGCGGCGTGCTCGGCAAGCCCGTCAAGGAGTACACCGCTGACGAAGGCGACGGCACTCCCGACATCGCCAGCCCGGACACCGACAAGCTGCTCAACAAGAACGTCGATGTGGTCGTCGGTGCTGCGGCATCGAGCGTCTCGCTCACCGTGATCGACAAGATCATCGGCGCCGGCGTGATGGAGATCTCCGGGTCGAACACCTCACCCGCGTTCGACACCTACCCCGACCACGGCCTGTACTTCCGTACCGCGCCGTCTGACGCGCTGCAAGGCGCCGTGCTGGGCAACCTCATCACCCAGGACGGGTTCTCCAACGTTGCGATCCTGGCCCGCCAGGACTCGTACGGCGAGGGGCTGGCGAAGCAGCTGGCCAAGACCATTCAGCAGAAGGGCGGGAACGTCGTCCTCAACGAGCTCTACTCCGCCGACGCCACGGAGTTCAGCGCCGAGGCCAACAAGGTGGCAGCAGCCAAGCCCGACGCTGTCGTCCTCATCTCGTTCAGCGAGGCCACCAAGATCATCCCGGCGCTGATCGCCGCCGGCGTGGGGCCGCAAGACGTCCAGACCTACTTCGTCGACGGTGACACAGCCGACTACTCCAAGGACTTCCAGCCCGGCACCTTGACCGGCGTGAAGGCCACCTTCCCGACACCGCCGGCGCTGGGCAACGCGTTCAAGAAGCGGCTGCTGCAGATCAACCCGAAGCTGACCGACTTCACCTACGGGCCGCAGATCTACGACGCGGTGATCCTGTCGGCGCTTGCGGCAACGGCCGCCGGAAGCGTGAGCGGCAAGGCGATCGCCGGGAAGATGATCGAAGTCTCCGAGGGCGGCACCAAGTGCACGACCTATAAGGCGTGCCTGGCGCTGCTGAAGCAGGGCAAGGACATCAACTACGAGGGTGTCTCCGGGCCGGTGGACTTCAACTCCACTGGCAGCCCGAGCAAGGCCACGATCGGCATCCAGGAGTACACCAAGGACAACAAGTACCACCAGATCAACAGCGTGACCGGCATCCTGAAGTAGCCGCGCGCACCTTAATCACCGAACGTCGGGACCGGCCACATGGGTGGTCGGCCCCGACGTTCGTCGTACGCCACGGGTCAGGCCTTGGCCAAGGTACCCAGGTAGAGCTGGATCACCTTGGGGTCGTTGGCGAGCTCCCGGCCGGTGGCTGTGTAGGCATTGCGGCCCTGGTCGAGCACATAGCCGCGGTCGCAAATCTGCAAGCAGCGCCGAGCGTTCTGCTCCACCATCACGACGCTGACGCCGGCCCGGTTGATGCGTTGGGTCTGCAGGAAGACCTCGTCCTGCATCACCGGTGACAAGCCGGCTGACGGCTCGTCGAGCAGCAATACCGACGGCTCCATCATCAGCGCCCGCCCCATCGCGACCATCTGCCGCTCGCCCCCGGACAGCGAGCCGGCGCGCTGGTTCCTCCGGTCGCGGAGCGCGGGGAAGAGCTCGGCCACCACGTCGAACCTCGCCCGGAAGCTGTCCGGCCGCTGGTAGACGCCCATCTGGAGGTTCTCCTCGATCGTCAGGGAGGGGAACACGTTGTTGGTCTGTGGCACGAAACCGATGCCGCGTGCAACCAGGGAGTCCGCGCGGTGGTTGGTCACGTCCTCGCCCTTCAGTCTCACCGTGCCGCTGCGGACCCGGACCAGGCCGAAGAGCGCCTTGAGCAGCGTGGACTTGCCGGCACCGTTCGGGCCGATCACCCCGACGAGCTCTCCTGGCTGGCAGTGGAGGTCGGCGCCGTTCAGGATGTTGACGCCAGGCAGGTAGCCGGCGACGAGCGAGTCGGCGCTCAGGACCGGGTCAGTCATCGGCTGCCAGCTCCTCATCGGTCTCGTCGGCGATCTCCGCTTCGACAGTCTCCAGCGAGACGTCGTGGTGGGCGCCGAGGTAGGCATCGATGACACGCTCGTCGGCCATCACCGACTCAGGCGGGCCCTCGGCGACGAGCGCTCCCTGCGCCATCACCACCACCCAGTCGGAGATGTCGCGAACCATGTCCATGTCGTGCTCGACGAAGAGCACGCTCATCCCCTCGTCGCGCAGGGACTTGACGTGGGCCAGCAGCGACTGCTTCAGCGCCGGGTTGACGCCGGCCATCGGCTCGTCGAGCATCACCAGCCGGGGCTCGACCATCAGTGCTCGAGCCATCTCCAGCAGCTTGCGCTGGCCGCCGGACAGCGATCCGGCGAACTCGTCGCACATCGCGGCCAGCCCGAAGCGATCCAGCAACGCCATCGCCCGCTCGGTGACCTCGCGCTCCTGCGCCCGCCACAGCGGCGCCACCATCGCCCTGGCGAGCCGCTCGCCGCGCTGGCCGACCGCCGCTATCCGCATGTTCTCCAGCACGGTCAGCCGCGCCAGCACGCGGGTCAGCTGGAACGTCCGCACCATGCCCAGCCGGGCGACCTTGTACGCCGGCAGCGAGTGCGTCGGGTGCCCGTCGAACGACCAGGATCCCGCCGACGCCTTGTCGAAGCCGGTCAACAGGTTGAACAGTGTGGTCTTGCCTGCACCGTTCGGCCCGATCAGTGCGGTGATCACGCCGCGCTGCACCTCGAGGTGGTCGACGTCGACGGCCCGCAGGCCGCCGAAGCGACGGACCACGCTGTCGACGACGAGGATCGGGTCGGGCTTGGCGGCTCCCGGCTCGGCCGGCACCTCCGCGAGCGACCGGGGATCCACGTCGTCGGCGGCAGCCGGGGTCGTTTCAGCGGGCATCGATCGCCAGCTCCCTCCGGTCGCCGAAGATGCCCTGCGGACGGAAGATCATCAGCAGCATCAATGCCAGGCCCATCACGATGAGCCGCATGACGCTGGCCTGGTCGTTGCTCATGATCCACGTGGGGATCAGCGGGTGGGCGCCTTGGGTCGCGTCGCCGAAGAACGCGTCGAGGAACGTGATGAGGAACCAGAAGATCAGTGCGCCGACGACAGGTCCGAGAACCCTTGCCGCGCCGCCGACCAGCAGCACGGTATAGGCGAAGAACGTCGTGTCGGTGGCGAACTGCGAGGGGACGATCGAGGAGTTCTGCAAGGCCGACATGAAGCCGGCGAGAGCACCGATCAGACCACCGATGACCAGCGACTGCATCTTGTAGGCGTAGACGTTCTTGCCCAGGCTCCGCACGGCGTCCTCGTCCTCACGGATCGCCTTGAGCACCCGGCCCCAGGGACTGCGCATCAGGAGGTAGACGACGATGCAGCACAGCGCGACGACGGTCCAGCCGACGACGAGCAGCCAGAAGTCGTACGGCCGCCAGGTGGTGATTCCGATGGTGACGGAGTTGTGGAACGGGTTGAGACCCTGGAAGGTGCCCACGAACTGCTGCAACCCGTCCTGGCCGCCGAAGTACCGGAGCAGGGTGACTGAGCCGATCGTCTGCCGGATGATCTCTGCCGCGGCGATGGTCACGATCGCCAGATAGTCCGCCCGCAGCCGCAGCGTGGGGATGCCCAGCAACAGCGCGAGGACGACGCTGAGGGCCAAGCCGACGACGAGTCCGACCCAGAACGACATGCCCCAGGTCGCGACCAGCGACGCCAGGGCATAGCCGGCCACCGCCATGAAGCCGGCCTGGCCGAAGTTCAGCAGGCCGGTGTAGCCGAAGTGCACGTTGAGCCCGATCGCCGCCAGGCAGTAGATGATCGCCGGTGCGCCCAGGGCCTGCTGCAACGAGCCGCCCACCATGCTTGACCAGTCCATCCCCTGCTCCTGCCTAGCCCACTCGTTCCGCGCGTCCGAGCAGCCCCTGTGGGCGCACGAGGAGGACGATGATGAGGACGGCGAGCGCTCCGGTGAACTTCAGCTCGGCCGGGACGACCAACGTCGACACGTTGATGAAAATGCCGATCACGAAGCTTCCTACGACCGCTCCCCAGATGGTGCCGAGACCGCCGAGCACCACAGCGGCGAAGATCAGCAGCAGAATCTTGAAGCCGAGCTGGTAGTCGAATCCCTGGGTCATGCCCAGCAGCACCCCGGCCAGGCCGGCAAGCGCCGCGCCGCCGGCCCACACCACCGAGATGACGCTGTCGACATTGATGCCCGACGATGCCGCCAGCGCGGGGTTGTCGGCGACTGCTCGGGTCGCCTTGCCGATCCTGGTCCGCGACAGCGCGAGGGTAACGGCCACCAGCACCACAGCAGAGAACGCGGCCACGGCCACCTCCTTCGGGGTGACCAGCACCTGACCGAAATGCCACGGCGTCGGAGTGGCGTACTGCGAATACTGGTGGTTGTCTGCCCCGGCGAAGTACTGGTAGAGGTTGCGCAGGAAGATTCCGAGCCCGATCGTGACGATCATGGCAGCGATCACGCCGGTGCCATGGTGCCGCAGCGGCCGCCAGAGGACGCGGTCCTGGAACCAGCCGAACAGCGCGGAGAGCACGATCGCAGCGAGGATGCCGACGAAGATCGTGATGTTGGCTCCGGCAATCTGGATCGTGCCCGGGAGATCGTCGACGGCGAAGGCGATCAGGGCGCCGAAGGTGACCAGCTCTCCGTGGGCGAAGTTGACCAGTCCGGTGGTGCCGAAGATCATCGAGAGTCCCAGCGAGGCCATTGCCAGCAGCAACGAGAACACGATGCCGTCGGTGAACAGCTGGACACCCTGGATGGCCGTCGACGTCGGCGGGTTGGGGTTGTTCCCGATCGGGAACGTGATGAAGACATCGCTGCTGAGCAGGATCCGCTGCTTCAGCTCGACCTTTTTGGGATCGCGCAACGCGGTTCCCTTAGGGAGCGTGCTGGTGTCGATCTTGACGGTGAAGGTCTCGCCGAGAACGGTCGCGCCGTTGCCGATCGGGATCGAGAAGCTGCCTTTGCTGTCAGAGGTCGCAGTGCCGACCAGCTTCGAGCCCTGTGACACCGAGATCTTGACCCCCGCCACCGGCCGCGGGGGAGTGAACCTGGTGTCGATCAGCTTGCCCTTGATGTGGATGACGTCGTCGGCTGTCGCCGGCGCGGCGGCAGCGGCTCGGGCCGGGGTGGCGGCTCGCGGTGCGGGGCCGACTGTCGGCGTGGCGGCCTGGGCTGTCGCCGTACCGGCGAGAACGAACCCGAGCAGGACCAGCGCGAGGACCGCAATGGCGGTCAGCCGAACCCGCACTGGCTCTCCTGTCGGCTCGACGCGACGGTGCCGCGTGCCCCTCGATGGGTTTGCCGGGGACTATAGCGACGCCAGTGCGCGGGAGCGAGCATGCCGCGACTGCTGAGACCGGGTCGGTCCCCGACTCAGCCGGTCAACGGCACCAGTAGGCACGTCAATCTTGCGGTGCAGACCCGGCGGTCCTTGTCGTCGGTGATGACGACTTCGTAGCTGGTGGTCGTACGCCCCAGGTAGATCGCCGTCGCCACGCCGGTGACCGTCCCCGAGCTCACCGCCCGGTGGTGGGTGGCGTTGATGTCGACGCCGACAGCGCGCCGGCCGGGCAGCCCATGCATGGCCGACCCGATCGAGCCGAGCCCCTCCGCGAGCACGCAGGAAGCGCCGCCGTGCAGGAGTCCGAACGGCTGGGTGTTGCCCTCGACCGGCATCGTGCCGACCACCCGCTCCGGCGTCACCTCGAGCAGCGTGATCCCGAGCCGCTCGTGCAGTGGTGCCACCGGCAGCACCGATGTCTGGTCTCCTGCTTCGCTCACTGGCCTCGCCCTCCTCGCCGCCTCCGGACGCCGCCGAGGGCGGAGCCGGACCGGTCCTCGCTGTCGGTGCCCGGCACTACAGTTCAAGGATGGCAGCGGCGCCCTCGACAGCCACAGCGGCACCTTCCATCACCGACGAGAAGTCCCGCGGCCGGCTGCTGCTCCTCGACGGCCACTCGCTCGCGTACCGCGCCTTCTACGCCCTGCCCGTCGAGAACTTCTCCACCTCGACCGGTCAGCCGACCAATGCCGTGTACGGCTTCACGTCGATGCTGATCAACGTCCTCCGCGATGAGATGCCGACCCACCTCGCCGTCGCGTTCGACGTGTCACGAGACACCTTCCGGGCCGCCGAGTACTCCGACTACAAGGCGAACCGGACCAAGACACCCGACGAGTTCAAGGGCCAGGTCTCGCTGGTCAAGGAGGTGCTCGCTGCGCTGCGGGTGACCACCGTCGAGAAGGACGGTTACGAGGCGGACGACGTGATCGGGACGCTCGCGACCCGGGCTGCCGAGGGCGGCTTCGAGGTGCTGATCTGCACCGGTGACCGCGACGCATTCCAGCTCGTCAGCGACTCCGTGACGGTCCTTTACCCGCGCAAGGGCGTCTCCGACCTGGCCCGGATCGATCCGGCGGAAGTGCAGGCACGGTACGGCGTCGCGCCGGCCGACTACCCCGACCTGGCCGCCATGGTCGGTGAGAGCAGCGACAACCTGCCCGGAGTGCCCGGGGTGGGGCCCAAGACGGCGGCGAAGTGGATCGCCACCTACCACACGCTAGATGAGATCGTCGCGCACGTCGACGAAATCACCGGCAAGGCCGGCGACTCCCTGCGCGAGCACCTTGCCGACGTGATCAGGAACCGCCGGATCAACGGACTCGTCCGCGACCTGGATCTCGGTTGCAGCGTCGACGACCTCGAGATCCGGCCGTGGGACCGCGACGAGGTGCACCAGGTCTTCGACAGTCTCGAGTTCAGGGTGCTGCGTGACCGACTGTTCGCGACTCTGTCGGCTGACGAGCCCGAGATCGCCCCCGCCGCGACCGTCGAGGGCGCCAGGCTCGGCACCGGCGAGGTGGCGGCCTGGTTGGCCGAGCATGCCGGCGCCGGTCAGCTGACCGGGGTGCACGTCGCGGGCACCTGGGCGGCGGGCACCGGGGCGGTAGACCTGATCGCGCTCGCATCCGGGGCCGGCGTCGCCGGTTGGGTGTCGGCCGTCGACCTCGACCCGGCCGACGAGCAGGTGCTGGCCGACTGGCTGGCCGACCCCGAGCGTCCCAAGGCGCTGCACGATGCCAAGGGGCCGATGCTCGCTCTGGAGGCGCGCGGTCTGCCGCTGGCCGGCCTCGCGGCAGACACCGCCCTGTCGGCGTACCTGTCTCATCCCGACCAGCGCTCCTACGACCTGGCCGACCTCACGTTGCGCTATCTCCACCGCGAGCTGTCCGGGGCGCCCTCGGCCCCCGACCAGCTGTCGTTCGACATCGACGGCGGCTCGACCGCAGCCGAGGAGGCGATGGCCAAGGCACATGCAGTGGTCGACCTGGCTGCGGCACTGGGGACCGAGCTGCAGGTGCGCGGCGGAGCTCAGCTGCTCACCGATGTCGAGCTGCCGCTGGTCGGGGTGCTGGCCGAGATGGAGCAGCACGGCATCGGCGTCGACGTCGACCATCTGACCTCGTTGGAGGCGCAGTTCGCCGGCCGGGTGAAGCAGGCCGAGGACGACGCGTTCTCCGTGATCGGAAAGCAGATCAACCTCGGCTCGCCCAAGCAGCTGCAGGTCGTGCTTTTCGACGAGCTCGCCATGCCGAAGACCAAGCGCACAAAGACCGGCTACACCACCGATGCTGATGCTCTGCAGGCGCTGTACGACAAGACCGAGCATCCCTTCCTGCAGCACCTGCTTGTCCATCGAGACGCGAGCCGGCTGCGCCAGACCGTCGAGGGCCTGCTCAAGACGGTTTCGGATGACGGCCGCATCCACACGACGTTCAACCAGATGATCGCGGCCACGGGCCGGCTGTCCTCGACCGAGCCCAACTTGCAGAACATCCCGATCCGCACCGACGAGGGCCGCCGCATCCGTGAGGCCTTCGTCGTCGGTGCGGGCTTCGACTGCCTGCTGACCGCCGACTACAGCCAGATCGAGATGCGGATCATGGCCCACCTGTCCGACGATGCCGGACTGATCGCGGCGTTCCGCAGCGGGATGGACTTCCACTCCGTCACCGCGTCGCGGGTCTTCGCCATCCCGGCGGAGCAAGTCAGCGGGCCCCAGCGCTCGAAGATCAAGGCGATGAACTTCGGCCTCGCCTACGGGCTGTCGGCCTTCGGGCTGAGCCAGCAGCTGGGGATCGAGACGTCGGAGGCCCGGGTGCTGATGGACGAGTACTTCGAGCGGTTCGGCGGGGTGCGTGACTACCTGTACGGCGTCGTGGAGGAGGCCCGACGGACGGGCTTCACCGAGACGATCCTCGGCCGCCGCCGCTACCTTCCCGACCTCACCAGCGACAACCGGCAGCGTCGCGAGATGGCCGAGCGGATGGCGCTCAATGCGCCGATCCAAGGGTCGGCGGCTGACATCATCAAGGTCGCGATGCTGCGGGTAGCCGCTGCACTGGGCGGGGAGGGTATGCGGTCGCGGATGCTGCTCCAGGTCCACGACGAGCTCGTGTTCGAGGTGGCTGCGGGTGAGCGGGACGCCCTAGAGGCGTTGGTCCGCCGCGAGATGGGCGCGGCTGCGTCCCTGCAGGTGCCGCTGGAGGTCTCTGTTGGGGTCGGCCGCAGCTGGCACGAGGCGGGCCACTGAGGCCGGCCGGCAACCGGGTTTGTCTCAGGCGATCGGTCGGCTAGGCTCTCCGGACCTTCTCGGCCGCCCAGTGGGTGGGTGGCCCTCTAGGAGATCACTTATGAGCCAGGGCACCTTTGTCAGACGTTCACTTGCGGTCGCGACGGCGGCCGCTCTCGCCGCCACCATGGCCGCGATCCAGCCTGCGTCGGCGGCCGACGCACCAGCCGACGCCGGCTGGGTCACCGGCGTCGTGGTCGACGCGGCCGGCAACCCGGTTGTCGGCGACCTCGTCAACTCCGTCGGCCCTCGTGAGGTGCCCGAGCACGGCATCGTGGCCGATCGCACCGACCGCCGCGACTTCACCGACGACAACGGGCGGTTTCGCGTCCGGCAGGCCAGCCCGAACGGCTACCTGATCCAGATCTGCCAGCCCGAGCCGTCGTACCCGAAGGCCTGCAAGGAAACCGCGCAGGGCGTCGACCATGTCATCACCTACGTCGGCCCGACCGGCGTCACTGACAGCTGGGTGCTCCAGACCGCGCTGTTCGGGACCGCCGCGCAGGACAGGGATCTTGGCCGCGTGACGGTCAAGCCGCAGAGCTTCGTGCACGGCACCATCCAGGGTGCGGCCAACCAGTCGATCCGGCTGCTGCGGCTCAACGGCACCGTCGCGTTCTACGGCTTCACCGACGAGCAGGGCGGCTACCGGTTCCAAGGCCTGGCGCCGGGTCGGTACCGGATCGGCGCCGGCGGTGAAGGGTGGCTGCCGTGGCGGTCACCGATCGTCTCGCTGGCACCGGGCGAGGACGCTCAGGTCGACGGGGCCGTCAGCCGCGGAGCCACGATCGAAGGGACCGTGACCTCGGCGGGCAAGCCGGTGACGTTCACCGACATCCTGGTGCGAACCTCGGCCGGAAAGATTGTGGCGGCTGCGACCACCGACGCGCGGGGTGTCTACCGGGCGAGTGGGCTGCGGCCGGGCGACTACCAGGTCGGCATCACCTACTTCGGCAGCGACTTCGTCCGCAAGTCGGTGCCGGTGTCGGTGACCGCGCCGCACCAGCAGGTATCGGCCCCGATCACCCTCGTCAGGGGCGCCGTCGTGACTCTGGCCTTGCGCACCGACGGGCATGCCGCCCTCCGTGCCGACGACGAGCTGCGCAACGCCAAGGGTCGTCCGATCATGGGGCAGCGCAACCTCGACGGTCGGGTGACCTATCCGGGCCTGGCCCCTGGCCGGTACACCGTTGTTGCCGGCAACGACACCAACTACGCCGTAGCCCACGTCGACGTGACGCGGCATCAGACCTACGACCTCGGTACACGGGTGCTCCACAAGCCGACGTTGACCCTTCGCGGCACGACCGCCCCTCGGGCGGTCGTCGAGGCCACCACCGGCGACATGTGCCCGCCGGGAGGCCGAGTCCGGGTCGGCTCCTTCCACGAGATCGAGCGCGCGGACGCCACCGGCCACTACGTGCTGACGGGCTTGGTGCCGGGACGTTACATGCTCGGCTCGGACGCCTATCCGGGCAACTACGCGCCGTACTGCCGCAGTGGGGTCGCCATCCACACCGACAAGCAGGTCGATCTGCCGCTCAAGCCAGGTGGAGTTGTCACTGGTCGGATGGTCTACGCGTCGAACGGCAAGCCGCTGATCACGCAACTGTCGTATGAGCTGACCTATCCGGCGGGCTCGCCGACCAACCCCACCGACGAGCACCCGGCGCGCGACCGCGCGTTCGGCGCGTCCGGCCTCTTCCGGATCGATCGGCTGGCGGCCGGTCGGGTCACGGGCACCCTCGCCGAGGGTGCCAACCTGGACCAGATCACCTCACCGAAGTTCTTCGTGATCTACCCGTTCGAGGACGGCACGCCGTACTTCCTCACCAGCCGCCCGCGAACCATCGACGTGGCAGCCGGTGAGCAGGTCCGCCTCGGCCCCGTCCCGCTCACCCTCCACCGCTAGCCCCCACCTGTTGACCGGCCAGGGTTGCGGTGTTGACCGGCCAGGGTTGCGGTGTTGACCGGCCAGGGTTGCGGTGTTGACCGGCCAGGGTTGCTGCTGGGCAGCTCCAACCTGCCGAGGGCTCAGGCCTTGCCTGACCGGCTCGGCGCCCCTCGAGCTGGGACGGTCGGGTTCACTCACGATAGGGAGCGCAACGGGTCAATCATGTCCAGCAGGTGCCCCGCTCCGCTCCATATCGTGCTGAGCCTGCCTGCCGCCGCCGCTCCTGCGAGGTGTGGCGGTGATAGGCGGGCGGGACTGGCCGCTCAACGGTGCAAGCTTGGCCGCTCAACGGTGCAAGCTTGGCCGCTCAACGGTGCAAGCTTGGCCACTCAACGGTGCAAGCTTGGCCGGTCAGCGAAGGGGATGGTTGGCCCGCATGATCCCGTCCGGGTCGTAGGTCTCGGCCACCTGGCACAGCCGGGCCAGCGCCTCGGCTCCCCACAGAGTTGCCGGGTCGACGACCTGCTCGACGAAGTTGCCGTATGACGGCAGGGCGGTCCACGGCGCGAGCGAGGCCATCGTCTGGTCGACGTCGGCGAGCACGCCGGGCACCAGGGGAGGCGGCGCCATGCCGACGCAGAAGACGACGTACGGCGCGGTGATCGCATCGAGGGCGGCCGGGTGGTCACCCGGCTCGGCGATCGCGCCGCCGAGAGCCCGGATCTCCACGCTGAGCAGGCTGCTGTCGCGGCCGGCGCCGGCAACGTCGAGCAGTGAGCCGATCGCCTCGTCGGGCAGCTCGGCCAGCAGCCCGCCACCGCCGCCGTACGGAACGGGATGCGGCGGGTCCATGTGCAGCTCCATCAGCCGGGTGGCCGGCCCTTCGGCGATCAGATCCATCGCCGGCCCGAGCGCCCGCAGCGGATCGACGAGCGCGGCCCCATCGGCAGCAGATCCGAGGTGCGCCACCTCGATCGCGAAGAAGGAGCCGCCGCGCAGCGGCTCCGGGATCTCGTCCATCGGCGGCATCCGGAGCAGCCGGATGCACGTCGACGTGTCCGTTGAGAGCCCGGCCGCCCAATCCCGCCAGGCAGGCAGAACGTCGGCGGCACGCTCCAGCGGCCAGAAGAGCTGGCCGGAGTAGACCGTCTCCAACGGGAAGAGCGCGATCTCCATCGCGGTGACGATGCCGAAGTTTCCGCCGCCGCCGCGGAGTGCCCAGAAGAGGTCGGGCTCGTGGTCGGCGTCCGCCCAACGAACGACCCCGTCAGGAGTGACGATCTCGACGCCGTGCACGTTGGTGCAGGCCAGCCCGTGCCGCCGGCCGAGCCACGACAGGCCGCCGCCGAGGGTGTAGCCGACCACGCCGACGTCCGCGGACGACCCGGCCAGCGGAGCAAGCCCGTGCGCGGCAGCGGAGATCGCGACATCGCCCCAGATCGCCCCGCCGCCGACCCTCGCTCGCTGCCGCTCGACGTCGACGCTCACGGCATTGATCGGCGCCGTCTTGACGAGGAGCGTGTCGGCGAGGTGCCCGAGGGGGGTGGCGTTGTGACCGGTGCTCTGGGCGGCGATCTGCCAGCCGCGGTCGCGGGCCACCGCAACCGCCGCGACGACGTCCTCAACGTCTCCGGCGGCGACGACTGCCGCCGGCTGCTGGTCGAGGGCCAGGTTCCAAGCGGCCCGGGCCTCGTCCCAGCGTGGGTCGCCTGGTTCGATGAGGATGCCTTCGTGGGTGCTCTCGGTCGTTGTCATTGGTCCCTCCCCGATGGGCAGTCGTCGCGGCGGCTGCGGCTTGCTGAATCTCTTTATCGGAACAGGTGCCTCCTGCGCAGGAGAACGCTCCAACTCGGCGAGACGTCCCCGTCCTCCGAGGTGGCCACCGGCAAGGGCTCAGCTGCTGACGAGATCGAGGATCAGCGTCCCCGGCACCATGCGACCCCGCTCCGGCCCCCAGCCACCCCAGACGTCGGTGTGCCCAGGAGGCCAGGCCGGCTCCAGCAGGCGTCTGAGGACGAAGCCCGCCCCCATCGCTGCTGCGACCCAGTCGCCGACGGTGTGGTGGGGCTCGGCGTACGACGGCTGGCCGGCCTCGTCGAGCTCGACATAGGAGCGCCGGTCGAAGTACGACCGGCTGACCGTGAGCCCGCTCATCGTGGGGTCGTCGGGGAACATCCACTTGACGGGGTGGGGGAGCGAGCACACGCACACGCCGCCACGGCGTAGCACTCGCCGTACCTCTGCGAACGCTGAACCGATGTCGACGACGAAGGGAAACCCGCCGAACGCCGAGCAGACCACGTCGACACTGGCGCTGGCGAACGGCAGGGCGGTGATCGTGCCGCACGCGGTGGGCAGGCGCACAGCGGACTCGGCATCGATGCGCCGACCGTGTTGTAGCTGGCGGAAGGACAGGTCGATGCCGACTGCTCGTGCTCCGCTGGCCACCAGCCATCGTCCGCATTGCCCGGCACCACAGCCGACTTCCAGCACGCGCCGGCCGGACACGTCTCCGAGCAGGTGCGCGTCCGCCTCGTCGAGCCCCTCCGGCGACCACACGAAGCCCACATCTCGCAGGAAGTCTCCGTGCTCGCGCTGATAGTCATCGGAGATCCGGTCCCAGTCGCCGCGGTTGACCCGCTGCGTCGTCGCGTCGTCGACTTCCCGGTAGTCGACGACGCCGCCGCTTGGCTCGCGCTCGCTCATCCCCGCCGAGACGGCGCCAACGCACCGGATTCGTCGGCGGGTCCGTGCGGTAACGACGTCTCGGCGCGGCCGAGATCGTCGGCAAGCCTCGTCAGCACCGCACCGCAGTCGGCCTCGACCTTGACGTCGAGCAGGTCGTCGGCCCTCGTGCGGCCGTGGTTGACCGCCGCGAGCGGCCTCGCCAGGCGGGCGGCGGCTCGGGCGTAGCGGAAGCCGGAGAACACCATCAGCGACGAGCCGACGACGAGCAGCCCACCGGCCGTGCCGAGCGCCGCCATCGCCTGGGCGTGCCGCCAGCTCGGCACGCTTTCGCCGAAGAAGACGACGTCCGGCTTGACAACGCCGCCGCACCGCGGACAGGTCGGCACGATGTACTCCTCGAGTACAGGCTCGAGGTCGGCGTCGCCGTCGGGCGCGACCGGAGCGTCAACCGACCCCCACCTGGGGTTGGCGTCGTCGAGCACCCGCTGCCAGCCGGCTCTGGAGCCGGTCGACCGGCAGCCGAGACAGACGACGCGGTCCAGCCGCCCGTGCAGGTCGAGCACCCGCGTCGAGCCCGCGGCCTGATGGAGACCGTCGACGTTCTGAGTGACCAGCAGTCCGACCCGGCCGGCTCGTTGCAGTCGCGCCAAAGCGTGGTGGGCGGCGTTGGGCTTCGCTGCGCCGAAGGTCCGCCAGCCCACCTGGCTGCGGGCCCAGTACCGCGCCCGACCGCGGGGGTCGCCCACGAAGGTGCGGAACTCCATCGGTCGTTGCCGCTTCCAGCAGCCGTCGGCATCGCGATAGTCGGGGATCCCAGAGTTCGTGCTCACTCCGGCACCGGTCAGCACCATCAGTCGGCGATCGGCGACGAGGTCGAGCAGCCGGTCGTAGGCGTCGACCTGCAACGCCGGCGCGGTGGTTGTCGCCGTACTCATCGACGCCTAACGTACCGCCGGTCCCCGCCCTCGGCCGCCTGCCAGAGCGCCATCGAGAGACATCCGGCAGCCAGTACAGCGCCGACCGACACCACCGCGGTGGTCAGCGAGACAGCTTGTGCGAGCGCCCCCGTGGCAAGGGTCGCGGTTGCCACCGCCACATAGACGCACGCGATGAAGGCAGCGGTCACCTCACCACGCCGGTTCTCCGGGGCGAGCAGGTTGAGCTCGTGCTGCGCGTTGAGGAAGCCGACGCCATGCCCGACGCCGGCAGCGCAGGCCGCGATCAGCAGCAGCGGAAGTGAACCGGTGGGCGCAGCCGCGACCAGGGCGAGCAAGCCCGCGGCCAACAGGACCAGCCCGGCCGCCTGGCTGCGTCGAGTGCCCCAGCCGCGATCCGCACCGAGCCGGAGGAAGCCCACTTGCGCAACGCTCGATGCTGCCAGCGCCATCGCGGCGAGCAGGCCGAAGAGGGCCAGGTTGCTGGTGTGCAACAGCTGCGCGGCGTACGACGGCACGATCGACAGGAACAGGGCGACGGTCGCCCAGCAGAGGCCGGCGGTGATGCTGACCCGAGCGAATCGCGGCCGGTCCTCCGGCAGTCGGGGCCGCTGCAGCCGCCACGGCTCGGGGTGGAAGTCAGCTGCGGGGCGCGGCAGCAGGCACGCGGTGGCGACACCGCCGAGCAGGGTCAGCGCGAGGAAGACCAGGTACGGCGTCCGCAGCGGCGCCGGCGCCCATTGCGCGAGGATCCCGGCGACAAGCGGCCCGGTACCGCTGCCGGCGGCTTGGGCCAGACCGGCGAGGAATGCAGGGCGCTGGCCGCCACCCGTCGGCTCCCACTCCACAAGTCCGGCCGTCGCCGCCCCGCTGATCATGCCCACCGCCAGGCCCTGCAGCGCGCGGGAAGCGAACAGCCAGCCGGTGCCTTGCGATGCGGCGAAGACGACCAACGAGACGCAGCCGGTTGCCAGCCCCGCGAGCATGACGGCGCGCCGTCCGAAGCGGTCCGAGAGTCGACCGAACAGCACAAGTGCCGGCACCAGCACGATCGCGTAGACGGCGAACACGGCGGTCAAGACGAGTTCTGAGAAGCCGTACTGCGACGCGTACACCGGATACAGCGGAGTCGCCACGTTGACGCCGGCCATCAAGGCCAGCCATGCGGCCCAAGCGACAAGCATCGGCCGAAGACTGCTGGGCGGCGACCCCTCGCCGGTCGGCACCCTTCCCCCGGGCGATGGATGGTGTCCCAGCCGCCCGTTCGCCACCTCGTGGCTCTACCCGGCTTGTTCGGCAGGCAAACGGACACGTCGGCCCAGGCCTACGGACAGGGAGCGGGCTAGTCACGGCGAGGGGGCCGCGGCTGCGCTGGCGATGCACTGTCGGATACTGACCACTTCGGGAGGTGACGGTGGTTCATCGACTCATGTCCGGCACTTCGCCGGTCGGGCTTGCGGCGGCGCTGGAGCAGTTCGCGCCGACCGAGATCATCGATCTGGCGGAGGCGGCCGAGCAGCACGGCATCAGCGGCGTGATGGCCGCCGACCACTTCCAGCCCTGGGTGCCCGAGCAGGGTCAGGCGTCGTTCGTCTGGAACGTCCTGGGCGCGCTGGGGCAACGGACGACCGGCGACCTCGGCCCCGGCGTGACCTGTCCGAGCTTCCGGTTCCATCCAGCGCTCGTGGCCCAGGCGGCAGCGACGCTCGAGGCGATGTACCCCGGTCGCACCTGGCTCGGGCTCGGCGCTGGGGAGGCACTCAACGAGAGCGTCTTCGGTGGCTACTGGCCGGAGGGCGCCGAACGCAGCACGATGCTGTTCGAAGCCGTTGAGGTCATCCAGCGTCTCTTCAGCGGCAAGGACGTCAAGCACCGCGGTGAGTACTTCCGCCACCACACCACTCGGCTCTGGACGATGCCGGCTGAGCCGCCGCCCATCCTCGTCGCGACGGCCGGTCCTCTCAACGCCCGGCGTACCGGCGCTCGATGCGACGGCATCATCACCCCCGGCGCCCCGATTGACCAGGTTGCCGGGATCCTCGACAAGTTCGCCGAGGGGGCCAGGTCCGCCGACAAGGACGCCGACGGCATGCCGAAGCTGCTGCAGCTGCACCTCTCCTGGGCGCCGACCGACGAGGAGGCGCTGCGCAACGCGATGAGCCAGTGGCCCAACGGCGGCATGAAGTTCGCCAAGGCCGACGTCCGGTCGCCGTACGACTTCGAGGCGATGGCAGCTCTTGTCCGCGAGGACGACTTTGCCGGCCGGATGGTGATCTCCGCCGACCCCGACAAGCACCGCGCCGAGATCCAGCGGTTCCTCGACCTCGGCGTCACCAAGGTTTACCTGCACAACGTCGGCCGCAACCAGCAGGAGTGGCTGGAGGTCTTCGGTCGAGAGGTCGTGCCGGGGCTGCGCCGATGAGGACCGTAACCTGAGCCGGTGACCATCCACTCCGAGCATCCGTTCCTGCCGCCGGAGGATGAGCGCGACGTCGTACGCCGATTGCGGAGCCGCCTCGGCGGCACGGTGAGCCTGTGGACCGCGGGGCGTCTCGACGGGCCTGGACGGCGCTGCGGTCTGACGGTGTCCTCGTTGATGGTGGCTGCAGGGACGCCGGGCCATGTGCTCGCGCTGCTCGACCCGGACTCCGATCTGGTTGGTGAGCTCGTGCGCAGCCGGACAGCTGTCGTACAGCTGTTGGAGTGGCAGCACCGCGCGCTCGCCGATGCTTTCGGGGGGGTCGCTCCCGCGCCCGGTGGCGCCTTCCGGCTGGGGGAGTGGACCGAGACCGAGTGGGGCCCGCTGCTGCACGGCGTGAGCGCCTGGGCCGGCGTGCGCCTCGTCGACACCGAGCCGCCCGAGGTGGGTTGGTCGCTGTTGGCCGACTGCATCGTCGAGACAGTCGAGATCGGCTCGCAGGTCGCCCCGCTGGTCCATCGACGCGGGCGCTACCAACGGCCGCCGGCCGGCTGAGCCGGGCGCGCGTTCGATGTACGACCTGATCCTTCGTGGCGGCACGCTCTACGGCGCCGACCGTGATCCGGAGGTCGCCGATCTCGCGGTGACGGGTGACCGGGTGGCTGCCGTCGGCCCGCTCGACCAAACCGACGCCGCCCGAACCCTCGATGTGTCGGGGCTGGTCGTCGCGCCGGGCTTCATCAACATTCTGAGCCACTCCTACTTCAGCATCTGGAACGACCCGCGATCACTGAGCGAGCTGCACCAAGGCGTGACCACCCAGGTGTTCGGGGAGGGCGACACGATGGGACCGCTGACGGCCGACATGAGCCGTCGGCTCGAGCGCGACAACGCCGAGCTGGATCTGCAGGTGACCTGGGGCCGGCTGTCGGATTTCCTCACCCTGCTCGAACAGCGCGGGACCGCACAGAACGTCGCATCCTTCGTCGGCAACGGCACCCTGCGGCCGTTCGTCGTCGGGTACGACGACAGGCCGGTCACCGCCGCCGAGCTGGACCAGATGCGTGGTTTGCTGGCGGAGGAGATGGCGGACGGGGCACTGGGCCTGTCGACGGCGCTGATCTATCCGCCTGAGTCGTACGCCTCCACCCAGGAGCTCGTCGCTCTCTGCCGAGTGGTCGCCGACTCCGGCGGCATGTACATCTCTCACATTCGCGACGAGTCCGCGGGCCTCGAGCAAGCTGTCGAGGAGCTACTGTGCATCTCGGCCGAGGCGGAAGTGCCTGCCGAGATCTACCACCTGAAGGCGTCTGGTCGGGCGAACTGGCCAGCCCTGCCGCGGGTGCTGGACCGGATCGATGCGGCGCGCCAGCAGGGCCGAGCGGTCACTGCCGACGTCTACCCCTATACCGCCAGTGGCACCGGTCTGACCACGCTCATCCCCGACGAGTTCCACGAAGGCGGCCCCGACGCTCTGTACGACAGGCTCGCCGACCCGGCCAGCAGGACCGCGATCCGGGCGGCGATGGGCGAGGGCGATCGGTGGGAAGGCGGCAAGCGGCCCGAGGATGTCCTCATCCTCTCGACCCGCAAGGCGCGCAACCGTCGGTTCCAGGGACGGACACTGGCACAGGTGGCCGAGCTCGAAGGTGTCGACCCGCTCGACGCTGCCTTGGAGCTGATCGCCGACGACCGGTCACGGGTCGGCACAGCGTTCTTCACGATGTCGGAGGACAACCTTCGTGAGGAGCTTTGCCGCCCGTGGGTAGGCGTCTGTTCCGATGCCGCCTCGATATCGCCCGCCGGACCGTTGGGCAGCACACCGACACACCCGCGCGGCTACGGCTCCTTCGCCCGCGTGCTCGGCCGGTACGTGCGCGACGAGCACGTGCTCGACCTCGCCGACGCGATTGACCGGATGACGGTGAAGCCGGTGTCGGCCCTCGGTCTGACCGACCGCGGTCGGCTGACACCCGGCTCGTACGCCGACATCGTGGCGTTCGACGCGGTGAAGGTGGCCGATACGGCCACCTTCACCGAGCCGCATCGGTTCGCCGTCGGGATCTCTGCGGTGGTGGTGAACGGCCAGGTCGCCGTACAGGACGGCCAATCCACCGGTGTGTTGGCCGGCCGGGCGCTGCGCCGCGGGAGCAGCCGATGACCCAACCGCACGCCTCCGACGGGTGGTGGACCGAAGCCGCGATGCGGCCGCTCGCGGGCGGCTACAGCGGCGAGACGTTCGTCGTGGGCGACGGCGACGAGCAGATGGTGCTGCGCATCTATGCCCGCGACCCCGACCGCGCCGCCATCGATGCCAACCTGCTGCGACTGGTCCACGGCATCGTCCCGGTACCGGAGGTGGTGGACCAGCGCCCAGCGACCGACGGCAAGCCCGGCGTGCTCGTCACCCGCCGGCTTCCTGGCCAGCGGCTGGACCTGCTGATCCCCTCGCTGGACGACTCGGCGCTGCATCGGGTCGGCACCTCGCTGGGACGCATACTGGCCCGGCTCTCGGGCATCCCCATGCTCACCTTCGGCATGTTCGCCAATGCCGAGCTGCATGTCTCGTCCGATGGCCTCCCGGCCGACGACCTGCCGACATGGGCGGAGACGTTTCGGCAGGACGGCCGACTGGCGGGCTGGCCGGACCCTGACTGGGCCGCCTTGCTCGCGCTGCTCGACCACGCGGAGACTGTGCTGGCCGAGGCCGAGCAGCCGGGGCCAGAGCGGTCGCCGCGCCGCAATGTCCTCGTGCACAGCGACTTCAATCCCAAGAACCTGCTCGTCGACTCCGCCACGCTCGAGGTCACGGGGCTGCTCGACTGGGAGTTCGCCCACGCCGGGTCGCCGTACACCGACCTGGGGAATCTGACCAGGTTCGAGCGGGCACCGGCGTTCGTGGAGGCTGTCGTGTCCGCCTTCCTTGCGGCCGCGCCGGCTCTCCATCCAGACGTCCTGCGGCTCTCTCGGTGCATGGATCTGTGGGCGCTCGTCGAGCTGGCAGGTCGCCAACGGACCAACGCGATCACCGAGATGGCAACCGAGCTGTTGCTGGCACAGGCTCGCGACGCAGACCCGTTGGCGTGGCCGTGGGAGGAGCAGCGACGGCCGCCTGGAGTGACTGGCTGAGAACGTGCCTCGTCTCGGTTGCTCCACGTGGCGCGGAACACGTATCCTGAGCGTTGCGCTATCGGCCTGCACGGCCTCAGACGGAGCAGGCGTGTGCTCGTAGTTTTCATCGACCAGGCCAAGGTCGTTCGGCCCCGGTCACCGGTGGGATCGCGATCCAAGGGCCTTTGGCGTGCACGCACGATCCTTCTACCCCTCATCGGAGTCCCCTCTTCATGACCAGCAGCATCGACGCACCGCCCGCCGCGCAGGGCCCCGCCCAGGGAGCCACCGCGAGCACCCCGCAGGTCGCTGTCAACGACATCGGCTCTGCCGACGACTTCCTTGCCGCCATTGACGCCACGATCAAGTACTTCGACGACGGAGACATCGTCGAAGGCACCGTGGTCAAGGTCGACCGCGACGAGGTCCTGCTCGACATCGGCTACAAGACCGAGGGCGTGATCCCCTCCCGAGAGCTGTCGATCAAGCACGATGTCGACCCGGCCGATGTGGTTGCGGTCGGCGACAAGGTCGAGGCCCTGGTGTTGCAGAAGGAGGACAAGGAAGGTCGGCTGATCCTGTCCAAGAAGCGCGCCCAGTACGAGCGCGCATGGGGCACGATCGAGAAGCTCAAAGACGAGGACGGTGTCGTCAACGGCACTGTCATCGAAGTGGTCAAGGGCGGCCTGATCGTCGACATCGGACTGCGCGGCTTCCTTCCCGCCTCCCTCGTGGAGATGCGGCGGGTCCGCGATCTGCAGCCGTACGTCGGCCGCGAGCTCGAGGCGAAGATCATCGAGCTCGACAAGAACCGCAACAACGTCGTGCTGTCCCGGCGGGCGTGGCTGGAGCAGACCCAGTCCGAGGTCCGTCACAACTTCCTGACCCAGTTGCAGAAGGGCCAGATCCGCAGCGGCGTGGTGTCCTCGATCGTCAACTTCGGCGCGTTCGTCGATCTCGGCGGCGTCGACGGCCTGGTCCACGTGTCCGAGCTCTCCTGGAAGCACATCGACCACCCTGGCGAGGTCGTCGAGGTCGGCCAGGACGTCACCGTCGAGGTTCTCGACGTCGACATGGAGCGCGAGCGGGTCTCGCTGTCGCTGAAGGCGACCCAGGAGGACCCCTGGCAGCAGTTCGCGCGCACCCACCAGATGGGGCAGATCGTGCCGGGCAAGGTCACCAAGCTCGTGCCGTTCGGCGCGTTCGTCCGCGTCGACGAGGGCATCGAGGGCCTCGTCCACATCTCCGAGCTTGCCGAGCGGCACGTGGAGATCCCCGAGCAGGTCGTCCAGGTGGGCGACGACGTGATGGTCAAGATCATCGACATCGACCTCGACCGGCGTCGCATCTCGCTGTCGCTGAAGCAGGCCAACGAGAGCATCGACCACACGTCTGAGGAGTTCGACCCGGCGCTCTACGGCATGGCCGCTTCCTATGACGAGCAGGGCAACTACCTCTACCCAGAGGGCTTCGACGCCGAGACCGGCGAGTGGCTCGAGGGGTACGACGAGCAGAAGGCCACCTGGGAGCGGCAGTACGCCGATGCGCACGCTCGCTGGGAGGCGCACCGCAAGCAGGTCGAGGAGGCCCACAAGGCCGACGCCGAGAGCGGCGAGGTGTCCAACTACACCTCCAGTGACCCCGATGCGGCAGCCGACGAAGAGACCGGCGAAGCGACGCCTTCGCAGGGGGCGCTGGCCTCCGACGAGGCGCTGCAGGCGCTGCGCGAGAAGCTCACCGGCGGCTCGGAGGAGTAGCCGGAGAGCTCGCCGGATCGGCGGTCGGGCGCCAGGCGGTGTGGCGATGACCTATCGGGTGGCGCTGACCGGGGGGATCGGCTCGGGCAAGTCCACCGTGGCGCGGCTGCTCGCCGAGCACGGAGCCGTGGTGGTCGATGCCGACCTGTTGGCACGGGAGGTCGTCGGGCCAGGTACCCCGGGTCTTGCCGATGTCGTCGCAGCCTTCGGCCCCGGGATCGTCGACAGTTCGGGCGGGCTGGACCGGAACGCGTTGGGCCGGCGAGTCTTCGCCGACCCCGCAGCTCGGGCCCGGCTTGAGGCCATCGTGCACCCCTTGGTCCGGCAGCGGGCCGCAGAGATCGAAGCCGAGGCCGCCGCCAGTGCCATCGTCGTGCACGACATCCCCCTACTGGTCGAGACCGGTCAGGCCGCCGGGTTCGACACCGTCGTCGTCGTCGACTGTCCGCTGGACATCGCTGTCCGTCGGGTCGTGGCAGATCGAGGGCTCGACGAGAGCGACGTCAGAGCCCGTGTGGCCGCCCAGGCGACGCGGGAGCAGCGGCTCGCGGTCGCCGACCACGTGCTGCACAACGACCGCGATCTCCCCGCGCTACGTGCTCAGGTGGCGGCGTTGTGGGCGAGTCTGCAACGAGAGTCGGCCCACCACCGGCAGTGACCGGAGTGGGCCGACGTCGATGGCGACTGTGGCTCGGGTGGCGCTAGGCAGCCAGGTCCGGATCGGCCAGCTTGCGCAGCTGCGCGAGGGCCTCGCGCTCCAGTTGGCGAACCCGCTCAGCCGAGACGCCGTGGCGGGCTCCAATGTCGGCCAGCTTCTCCTGGCGACCGTCGACGAGCCCATAGCGCGACCGGATGACGTCCGCGGAGCGCTCGTCGAGCCGCTCGACGAGGTTGTCGAGGCGACGCCGTGACTCGTCGTCGAGCACCGCGGCGTCGGGGCCCGGGGTCGTCTCCCTGGCGACCAAGTCGCCGAGCGAGGTCTCGCCGTCCTCGTCGACCGGTGTGTCGAGGCTGACATGGTCACGACCCCAGGCGATGAGGTCGAGCACCCGGTCGACGGGCATGTCGAGCTCGCCGGCGATCTCCTCCGGCTCCGGTTCTCTCCCGAGGTGCCGCTCGAGGCTGCGCCGAGCAGACCCGATCTGGTTGAGCTCCTCGACGACGTGGACCGGGAGCCGGACCACGCGCGCCTGCTGGGCGATGCCCCTGGTGATGGCCTGGCGGACCCACCAGGTGGCGTACGTCGAGAACTTGAACCCCTTGGCGTAGTCGAACTTCTCCACGGCCCGGATCAGCCCGGTGTTGCCCTCCTGGACCAGGTCGAGCATCGGCATGGCCGACCGGCCGTACTTGCGGGCGATCGAGACGACGAGACGGAGGTTGGCCTGGATGAAGCGTTCGGTGGCGCGCTGACCGTCCTCAACGAGCCATTCGAGCTCGGCCCGGGTGGCTGCCATCGGCGCACCGCCCTTCTTGCTGCCGACTCGGCCGGTCTCCAGCAGGTGCGCAGCGACCAGGCCCGCCTCAATGGCCTTCGACAGCTCCACCTCGGTGGCGGCGTCGAGAAGCGGTGTGCGGGCGATCTCGTCGAGGTAGAGGCCGACGCTGTCGCGCCCCTCGATCCCGTGGTCGCGAGACTCCACCGAACTGCGACGTGTAGCCACTGATGCTCCCTTCCTTGCCGGACCTGCGTCTCCTCCGACTTACCGGTAACAACGAACGATGGCGACTGAAGATTCCGCGGCTGTGGACGATGTCCGGCGCCCCGATCGTCTTGTGTACTACCTGTTAGACGCGAGTCCTTGCGTGGTAGTTGCCCCTCTCACTCGCTTCTTACACCCGCTCAGGAAACGTTTACGTATCGTTTCGGCGGCTGCTTGACGGCCGTCCACCCGCCCCTTCTCCAACTCCGGACAGAATCGAGCTCAGGCCGGGTCCGGCGCCGGCAGCGGCCGACGACGCAGTCGGTTGTCGTCGGCGGCAAGCGTGCGGACCGGCCCGACGCCTGTCTCTGCGGTCTCGAACCGCACCGTGACGCGCCCGAGACCGGCGCCCCAGACCCAGCCCGGCCCGAAGTCGTCGTGTTCCACGTCCATCCCGGCGACCCAGCCGGTGGCGGTGGAGCGGCCGGCAACGTCGACGGGAGTCGGCGCTGCTGCCACCGGCTCCTCTGGCGGTTCGTCGTCGACGAAGAGGTCGTCTTGCACCCAGTCGGCCAGTCCGGAGACCCCGACGCCGAGCAGTCGGACGCCGGCCGAGGTGTCGATCTCGCGAAGCAGCTCCCGCGCAACCCTGCTGACCACGGCCGCCCGGTCGGTCGGGCCTGCCAGCGTCGTGGAGCGGGTGTTGGTGGTGAAGTCGTGCTGTCGCACCTTGATGGTGACTGTTCGGCCGCTCAAACCCGACCCCACCAGCCGCTCACACACCGCTCGGGCGTGCCTGTCGACGATGGCCGACAGCAGTGCCGGCTCCACCAGGTCGGTGTCGAACGTGTCCTCCACCGAGATCGACTTGCTCTCGCGCTCGGCCATCACGGCCCGGTCGTCCTCCCCGCGCGCAAGCGCGAAGAGGCTGCGCCCGTGAGCCTGACCCAGCACTCGGACCAGCTCCTCGACACTGAGACGCTCCAGGTCGTCGATCGTCGTCACGCCGAGCATCCGCAGCCGGTTCCCGGTTGCCGGTCCGACGCCGGGGATCACGGTGACCTGCATCGGGCGGAGCAGGTCGCGCTCTGTCCCTGGGATCACCACCACGACTCCATCCGGCTTGTCCAGCTCGCTCGCGATCTTCGCCACGAGCTTCGAGGAGCCGATCCCGACCGAGGCGGTGAGCCCGCCGGTCACCCTCGACACCTCTCGCCGGAGACCCTCGGCGACGTCGAACAAGACGGCCGGCGACAGATCCGTCAGCTGCCCAGCGGCCGAGAGGTCGACGTACGCCTCGTCCAGGGAGAGCGGCTCAACGAGAGGTGACAGGTCATGCAGCACGGCCATCACATCAGCACTGCAGCGACGGTACGCGTCGAAGCGACCGGCGAGGAAGGCGGCGTGCGGGCACCGAGATCGGGCCTCCATCATCGACATTGCGGACCGGACGCCGAACTGGCGCGCCTCGTAGGACGCTGTCGCGACCACGCCACGGGGCCCGAGTCCGCCCACGACGACAGGTCGTCCGCGCAGTGACGGCTTGTCGCGCTGCTCCACTGCAGCGAAGAAGGCGTCGAGGTCGAGGTGGAGCACCGAGGCGGTGTCGCGCACAGCCTCCATCCTGTCCGATCTCCATCCACAGGCAGCGCTTCTGGGCTGGGCTCGCACCGTGGCGACACGCAACGTCGGCTGCATGTCGAAGAAGAACCGTGCACTGAAGAAGGCGCGTGCCGTCGACGGCCCGCGAACACCCGACGGCCGACCGATCAGCCGGCTCAAAGGCCCGGCCGACGTCCTCGCCATCGTCCCGTACCTGCTCGGCTTCCAGCCGATCGAGAGCCTGGTCGTCATCGCGCTGGAAGGGCCGCGGAAGAGGTTCGGTCCGATTTTCCGGCTGGACCTGGTGGGGGAGTCCGAGGATGTCCTCGGTCAGGCCGACCAGGCGCTGACCATCATCGCGCGCTACCAGTTCGATCGGGTGTTGATCGCCGCACTGACGGCCGATCGGGAGCGGGCCGATGCCGTCGTCGCGCCGCTGCTCGTCGCACTGGGCGGCTTGGAGGTGCGGGTCGAGGAGGCTGTCGTCGCCGATGGGTCGCGTTGGTGGTCCTACCTGTGCCACAACAGTGACTGCTGCGACCCGGCAGGGACGCCGTACGACGTCACGACCTCCCCGGCAGCTGCGATGGCGGTCTTCGAGGGTATGTCGACGGCACCCGACCGAGACAGTCTCCGACAGCAGTTCGCTGCGCTCCCCGAGCGCCAGCGGGACGTGGACGAGTGCGCCGTTGAGCTCAGTGGTACGTCGCCCGCAGGTCCACCGGCCGACGTTCCAGGGTTGGTCAGACGGTGCCTGCGCGACCCTGGCGGACTGGCGGCGCACGAGGTCGCGGAGCTGGCGTTGGCGGTGCAGATGATCACCCAGCGCGACGAAGCCTGGCTGCTGATCTCGCGCACCAATGCCGAGGCCCATCTGGAGCTCTGGCGCACGGTCATGCGACAGGTGCCCGACCGGCTGCTGGCGCCGGTGGGGTCACTCGCCGCGTTCGCCGCCTGGGTCACCGGGCGCGGGGTGCTCGCCTCCCACGCCCTGGATCGGGTGCTCGCCGTCGACCCGGACTACTCCCTGGCCCGGTTGATCGGCAAAGTGCTGGAGCAGGCGATGAACCCCGAGCAGTGGGACACGATGCGCGCGAGTATGACCGATGGAAGGGTTTGAGGTGCGGACCGCACAGATCTGAGGCGAGGCTCGAGAAGGGATCGGCTGATGGGTCAAGACGTCGAGCGTCTGGAGTTCAGCCGCGAGGACCGCACCCGGTACCGCGAGAAGGTCCGGCGCTGCCTCGACGTGTTCGCCAGGATGCTCAGCGAGTCCCGGTTCGAGTTCGAGCGGCCGATGACTGGACTGGAGGTCGAGCTCAACCTCGTCGACGAGAGCTATGACCCCGCGATGAAGAACGCCGAAGCGCTGGAAGCGATCGCCGATCCCGCGTTCGTCACCGAGCTCGGCCAGTTCAACCTCGAGATCAACGTGGCCCCGCGGCAGTTGTCCGGGTCAGGAGTGTCGGAGTTCGAGAACAGCGTCCGAGCCAGCCTCAACGCCGCCGAGGAGAAGGCCCGCGGCGTGGGTGCCCACATGGTGATGGTCGGCATCCTTCCGACGCTCCAGGTGGGCCATATGAGTAAGGACACGATCTCGGCCAACCCCCGGTATCAACTGCTGAACGATCAGATCTTCGCGGCGCGCGGGGAGGACCTCGCCATCGACATCTCGGGTCTTGAGCGGCTGGTTCTGACCGCCGACTCGATCATCCCCGAGGCGGCCTGCACCTCCATGCAGCTCCACCTGCAAGTAAGCCCGGAGGAGTTCCCGGCCTACTGGAACGCGGCCCAGGCGGTGGCCGGGATCCAGCTCGCCGTCGGCGCCAACTCCCCGTTCCTCTTCGGGAAGCGGCTGTGGGCTGAAACCCGAATCGCCCTGTTCGAGCAGGCGACCGACACCAGGAGCGAGGAGCTGAAGGCGCAAGGCGTCCGGCCGCGGGTGTGGTTCGGCGAGCGCTGGATCACGTCGATCTTCGACCTCTTCGAGGAGAACGTCCGCTACTTCCCCGCCCTGCTCCCGATCACCGACGACGAGGACCCCGTCGCCTGCCTGGAGGGTGGAACCACTCCGCGGCTCGCCGAGCTGCGGCTCCACAACGGCACGATCTACCGCTGGAACCGACCTGTGTACGACGTGGTGCAGGGCCTGCCGCATCTGCGGGTGGAGAACCGCGTGTTGCCGTCAGGCCCGACAGTCGTCGACATGATGGCCAACGCCGCCTTCTACTTCGGGCTCGTCAAGGCGCTGGCTGATGACGAGCGGCCGATCTGGTCACAGATGTCGTTCAGCGCCGCAGAGGAGAACTTCCACTGCGCTGCGCGTGACGGCATGGCTGCCCAGGTCTACTGGCCCGGCATCGGCAACCTCTCCGCGTCCGAGCTGGTGCTGCGCCGGCTGCTCACCAGAGCGGCCGAGGGGCTGGACTCCTGGGGCATCGACCCAACCGAGCGTGATCGCCTGCTGGGCATCGTCGAGCGCCGTTGCCTGACCGGGCGGAACGGCGCTACCTGGCTGGCCGACAGCCTCGACGACGTGATCGCCGCCGGTGTCACCGACCGCCATGATGCCCTGCGCGAGGTGGTTCGTCGCTACTCAGGTCACATGCACACCAACGTCCCGGTGCACGAGTGGCCCGTCGACGCTGGGGTCGGGTAGCGTGCTTCGGGTTGCCCTGGCCCGAAGGCGGGTGAAGGCCACTGAGCACGAGGAGGGGCCGATTCGTGGGCGTGATCGTCGTGGGCTACGTCCCGAAGCCGGAGGGCCGCGCCGCCCTACGGCTGGCTGCCGAAGAGGCCACATTGCGCGGAGCCCAGCTCGTCGTCGTCAACTCCCATCGAGGCGGCCGCGAGTTCGACGCCGACACCGCTGACAGCTCCGAGTCAGAACTGGACGAGGTTCGCGAGCAGCTGGGCTCTGCAGGGGTGGAGTACGAGGTTCGCCAGCTGGTCAGAGGAAGGGACCCGGCCGAGGACCTGATCGGGGTTGCGGCCGAGGTAGGGGCGGACTTCATCGTTATCGGGCTGCGCCGGCGCTCGCCGGTCGGGAAGCTGATCCTCGGCAGCAATGCCCAGCGCGTGCTTCTGGATGCGCCGTGCCCGGTGCTGGCGGTGAAGGCGGCCGAGTGAGCCTTCGCATCGTCTGCCGCAACGGCGGGTTCGGGTTGAGCGACAGAGCAGGCGTGTCACAATGGGTGCGCGGCGGCTTGACATGACGTGAACTGGCCGCGCCCTCAGCCGAAGCAGACAGCCACCAACGAGAGGTCGTTCGTGTCGTCGAGCACGTCCCCCGCAGGGCAAGAATCGCCCCGCACAGCCCCTCCGGTCCCGCAGCAAAACACCCACCGCGCCCAGCGTGCGTTCGCTGCCTCGTCGTCGCGACGGGCTGTCGCCACCGCTGAGGTGGCCGAGCCTCCCGCGGCCACTAGCCGGTCGAGCAAGAAGACCTCGGCGAAGTCGTCGACATCGCGCACCACCACTCGCTCGTCGGTCAACGGGACGCCGACAGACAAGAGCCGGACCGCCAAGAAGGCGCCGGCCAAGAAGTCCGCTGCCGACGAGACGGTCGCGAAGGTGGCGCCGAAGACCAAGAAGGCGAGCGCCAAGCAGTCCGCCGACACCAAGCAGTCCGCCGACACCAAACGAGGCTCGGGCAGTCCGTCGGCCACCAAGAAGGCGGCGACAGCGAAGCAGCCGGGGCCGAATCGGACGGCGAAGCAGAGCACTGACAAGCGGGCTGCGAAGAAGGCCACGAGCAAGAGCGCGCAGGCCGACCCTGCGCCCGTAGACGTCACCGACGTCGCCACCGACGCGATGGAAGGGGAGCCGGAGGTCCTGGCCAAGCGGCGGCTGGACGACATCGACGACTCCGTCTTCGAGCAGGACCTCGCGACCGACCCCACCCTGAAGGAAGACGAGCGCGAAGGCTTCGTGCTCTCCGAGGCCGACGACAACGACGAGCCCGAGCAGACCGTCACGGTCGCCGGTGCGACAGCCGACCCGGTCAAGGACTACTTGAAGCAGATCGGCAAGGTGCCGCTGCTCAATGCCGAGCAGGAGGTCGAGCTCGCCAAGCGGATCGAGGCCGGGCTCTTCTCCGAAGAGAAGCTGGGGCGCGACAACAAGCTCTCCGCCAAGCTCACCGACGAGCTGGAGTGGATAGCCGAAGACGGTCGCCGGGCCAAATACCACTTGCTCGAGGCCAACCTCCGTCTGGTCGTCTCGTTGGCGAAGCGCTACACCGGCCGCGGCATGCTGTTCCTCGACCTGATCCAGGAGGGCAACCTCGGTCTGATCAGGGCGGTTGAGAAGTTCGACTACACCAAGGGCTTCAAGTTCTCGACGTACGCGACCTGGTGGATCAGGCAGGCGATCACCCGGGCGATGGCCGATCAGGCACGGACCATCCGGATCCCGGTGCACATGGTCGAGGTCATCAACAAGCTCGCGAGGGTGCAGCGGCAGATGCTGCAGGACCTCGGTCGGGAGCCGACACCCGAAGAGCTCGCGCGAGAGCTGGACATGACCCCGGAGAAGGTCGTCGAGGTCCAGAAGTACGGCCGCGAGCCGATCTCGTTGCACACGCCGCTGGGCGAGGACGGCGACTCGGAGTTCGGCGATCTGATCGAAGACTCAGAGGCGATCGTGCCGGCCGACGCTGTCAGCTTCACGCTGCTGCAGGAGCAGTTGCACGCCGTCCTCGACACGCTGTCCGAACGCGAGGCGGGCGTGGTGTCGATGCGGTTCGGCCTCACCGACGGACAGCCGAAGACCTTGGACGAGATCGGCAAGGTGTACGGCGTGACGCGGGAGCGGATCCGCCAGATCGAGTCCAAGACCATGTCGAAGCTCCGTCATCCCTCGCGTTCGCAGGTGCTGAGGGACTACCTCGACTAGAGCGCCTGGACCCGGTCCCAAGGGGATTCGGCCAGAAATGCTGCCGTAACCCTTCACAAGGCGTCATATCGGGTTACGATGGTGCGCAGTTCCCGGGGGGAAGTCCAAACGGACACCGCACTCACCGAGGAGGGGGCCCCGTCGCGGCGCGTGCAATCCGGGCGGGGCCATCTCCTGCCACAACGCCCGTCAGCGATCGCTGACGGGCGTTGGAAGAAGCTGAATTGGCTGCTGGCTACACCGGGCCGGCGGAGTCCTCGTTCGCCGCGACGTCGGCCAGCGCCCCGCTCTCGTCGTGAATGGCGGCCCCGGCCCGCTGCAGCTTATCGGCGTGTTGACGCGCGTGGTGGGCGCAGAACAGCAGCTCCCCGCCACCCGGTAGCTCCACCCGGACGTACGCGCGGGCCCCGCACCGGTCGCAACGGTCAGCGGCCGTGAGTTCCCTGGTGGGTGCAACGGCTGTCGTCACGTGGCCCTCTCCTCCGTGCTCGTCTGCTCGTTCTCGTGCTCGTCGGTCAACGCCGTACTACAGGTGGAACCGCCTTCCAGGGCTCAGCATTCCGTCTGATGGTGCTCTGGCTCGCTCAGTACCCAGCCGGGCGTGTCGCTCACGGCGTGGAGCACCGGTGCCGATGCTCGTGCCGGGTAGTGTCGGGGCAGACCCGGACAAGGTCTGGCCATCCTAACCACTGCAGGCAAGGAGATTTGTGGCAACGCGAGTTCCCGCCGCCGAGTCGACGTACACCGCCCGGCACCTGCTGGTGCTCGAGGGGCTCGAGGCGGTTCGCAAGCGGCCCGGCATGTATCTCGGCTCGACCGACACTCGCGGGCTCATGCACTGTCTCTGGGAGATCATCGACAACGGCGTGGACGAGGCGCTGGGCGGCTTCTGCACTCGCATCGACGTGCTGTTGTACGCCGACGGCTCGGCCGAGGTCAGGGACAACGGCCGCGGCATCCCCGTCGACATCGAGCCGAAGACCGGGTTGTCGGGCGTCGAGGTGATCTTCACCAGGCTCCATGCCGGCGGCAAGTTCGGGGGGACGTCGTACGTCGCCACCGGCGGCCTGCACGGGGTGGGCGCCTCCGTCGTCAACGCCCTCTCCGCCCGGCTCGACGTCGAGGTGGACCGCAGCCCCAGCACGTGGGGGATGTCGTTTCGGCGCGGCGAACCCGGTTCGTTCGACGGGTCGGGGCCGAAGGCCGGCTTCAGCGGCTCCTCCGGGCTGGCAAAGCACGGCCGGGTCCGTAAAGGCGTCAGCGGCACCCGGATCCGGTTCTGGCCCGACCGGCAGATCTTCACCAAGGACGCAGCGTTCTCCTACGACGAGCTCGTCACGCGTGCCCGGCAGACCTCCTTCATCGTCCCCGGCCTCCAGATCTTGATCCGGGACGAGCGGGGCGCCGAGGTGGTCGAAGACAGCTTCGTCCACCAAGGCGGCATTGCGGAGTTCTGCCAGTTCTTGGCCACCGACGAGGCCGTCACGGACGTGGTCCGGCTGCAGGGCTCTGACAGCTTCACCGAGACCGTGCCGATGCTCGATGACGCCGGCCATATGACGCCTCAGGACGTCGAACGGGAGCTCGGTGTCGACGTGGCCCTCCGGTGGGGGGCTGGCTTCGACACCGAGGTCCGGTCGTTCGTGAACGTGATCGCCACCCCCAAGGGCGGGACCCACGTGGCCGGATTCGAGCGCGCGCTCGGTAAGACTCTGAACGAGGTGATCCGCTCCACTCGCGGACTGCTGAAGGCGGGCGAGCCGGACGTTGTCAAGGAGGACGTGCTCGAGGGGATGACCGCCGTCGTCACCGTCCGGCTGGCCGAACCGCAGTTCGAAGGACAGACCAAGGAGGTGCTCGGCACCCCTGCCGCCACCCGCATCGTCGCCAAGGTCGTGGCAGCAGAGCTCAAGAGGTTCCTGACCTCGACGAGGCGCACGGAGCGCACCCAGGCGCGCGCCGTGCTGGAGAAGGTGGTCAGCGCCGCCCGCACCAGGGTTGCCGCCCGTCAGCATCGCGACACGCAGCGCCGCAAGAACGCGCTGGAGTCCAGCGCGCTGCCCGCCAAGCTTGCCGACTGTCGCAGCAACGACGTCGACAACAGCGAGCTGTTCATCGTCGAGGGTGACTCGGCGCTCGGAACCGCCAAGCTGGCGCGCGACTCGGAGTACCAGGCACTGCTGCCGATCCGCGGCAAGATCCTCAACACGCAGAAGAAGTCGCCGGGTGAGATGCTGCAGAACGCCGAGTGCGCCGCCATCATCCAGGTCGTCGGGGCCGGCAGCGGCCGCACCTTCGACCTGTCTCAGATCCGCTACGGCAAGGTCATCTTCATGGCCGACGCCGATACCGACGGTGCACATATCCGCTGCCTCTTGACCACGCTCTTTCACAAGCACATGCAGGCGCTGCTGGCAGCTGGGCGGGTGTACGCCGCCGTACCCCCGCTTCACCGGATCGAGCTCTCCAGCCCCAAGAATGGCATGGAGCGCTACCTCTACACCTACAGCGACAACGAGCTCCAGCGCCGGCTCGCCGAGCTGTCCAAGAAGGGGTTGCGCTGGAAGGAGCCCGTGCAGCGCTACAAGGGGCTGGGGGAGATGGACGCCCACCAGCTTGCCGAGACCACCATGGATCCCCGACGCCGGACGCTGCGGCGGATCACCGTGGACGATGCCGGGGACGCCGCGGCGGTGTTCGAGCTGTTGATGGGCAACGATGTGGGGCCGCGACGCGAGTTCATCGTGCAGGGCGCCTACCAGCTCGACCGCGACGCGATCGACGCCTGACCCGCCGTCCATCGGCGCGCTTGGTTCGGGGGGCTGACACGAACACCCAATGAGTGCTAGACCGGGTAGCACCGGCGCACCAGCGGTTGTGATGGGTGCGCTGGTGGCACTCGAGTCTCGGTTCACAGGGGGCATCATGGCGGTAGGCCAACGCACAACGTTGAAGTCGATCTTCTTCGCCCTCGTCCTCGCGGCGCTGGTTGTCGGACTGGGGGTTGTGACGCCGGCAACCGGAAGCGCGGCTCGGCGGTCGTCGGCCGGCCCGTCGACGTACTTCTGGGCAGACATTGCGACGGGTCGAGCACACACGTGTGCCGTGCGCCTTGATCACAGTCTTTGGTGCTGGGGGCTCAACGACAGCGGCCAGCTCGGCAACGGCACCACGGTCGACACCGACCGGCCCACTCGGGTCGGCCACCTCGACGTCTGGTCGACGGTGACCGCTGGGGTTGCGCACACGTGTGCCATCCGGCTCGACATGACGCTGTGGTGCTGGGGTTGGAACCGGTACGGGCAGCTCGGGATCGCCGGACACTACTTCATGCGGACGAGGCCGGTCCAGGTGCGCGGGGCACAATGGCTCGACGTGGTGGCTGGCGCCTTCCATACCTGCGGAGTCCGGGCCGACCACACTCTTCGCTGCTGGGGGCGCAACGAAGAGTGGCAGGTGGGTGATGGCACGCAGATCAACCGGCACCACCCGGTCCAGATCGATCCGGACGCCGACTGGTCGCTCGTCGACGCGGGGTATGCCCATTCGTGTGCCGTTCGCGACGACGGCACGCTGTCGTGCTGGGGGGCGAACTACGCCGGGCAGCTCGGCACGGGCGACCAGACTCACCGGGCTCAGCCGACACAGATCGGCTCAGGCTCGACATGGTCGACGCTCGCGCTCGGTGACTACCACTCCTGCGCCCTGCAGATCGACGGCTCGGCGTGGTGCTGGGGCGGCAACAACAAGGGCCAGCTCGGCGATGGGACGAAGACGGAGCGGACGACACCAGTCAGGGTGGGACGGTCAACCTCTTGGTCCCAGCTGGCCGGGGGCGGTGCCCACACCTGTGGGGTCAGGACCACCGGATCGCTGTGGTGCTGGGGTCTCAACGACCACGGCCAGCTCGGTGACGGCACCGCCCGGAAGAGGCTTCGACCGAAGCGGATCGGCGCCGCCTCGTCCTGGACGGTCATCAGCGCCGGCAGCTGGCACACCTGCGCACTCCGCCGCAACAACAGCCTGTGGTGCTGGGGCGACAACGCCAACGGCCAGCTCGGCGACGGCACCACAACCGATCGGTCGACCCCGACGTTGATCAGGAAGTCGCCCTAGCGCGACCGGCCATTGCCTCATCCGGCCTTCCTCGTTTGCCCCGTAGTCATCGCAAATCCGCTGACTACGGGGCAGGTTTGCCACGCCAGGTGATGAGTTGGGTCGGCCAGTTCTGCTCGGGTGGGGATGCTGACAGGGACGGGCCCCAGGTGGTAGAAGGTCCATAGGAGCCGATCTCCGCCCGCCGACGCTCGTCCCCGGATCG
>JAICMS010000040.1 GCA_025929075.1 Propionibacteriales bacterium | reverse complement strand
GCGGTCGGGCAGACGACGACCTCGGCGCCGTACGCCTTGAGCACGTTGCGCTTGTCCTCGCTGACCTTGTCGGGGCAGACGAAGACGCAGCGGTAGCCGCGTTGCTGGGCGACCAGGGCCAGCCCGACACCCGTGTTGCCCGATGTCGGCTCGACGATCGTCCCGCCGGGCTTCAGCTCGCCGCTGGCCTCGGCAGCGTCGACCATGCGGACGGCGATCCGGTCCTTCACCGATCCGCCGGGGTTGAGGTACTCCACCTTGGCCAACACCAGTCCGGGTGCCCCGTCGGTGGCGGCGCCCAGCCGCAGCAGCGGTGTGTTCCCAACCAACTCAAGCAGCGAGTCGACGTACTCCACGATGGCCAGACTAGGGCCCGGGCCGGCCAGTCGCCGCGGCGCGAGGCCGAGCCGGCGCTCCCCTACAGTGGAGTTCCGCTCAGGCGGCACGTGGAGGTGACCGGTGAGCAAGGCGACTGCGGCACGCCGATTGGCGGCCGCTACCGCACTCGGGGGCGGCGGGCTCAGCATGCTCGGTGGGTCGTTGTACGGCGTGCTGCGGGCCGAGGCGCGACTGGCGCGCCGACGGATCGGCGACGCGGTGGACAGCGCACCCGACGCAAGTGGGGTGTACGGCGCCATGTTGCCCGGACGACCGATCCGGCTCGCGGTCCTGGGCGACTCTGCGGCTGCGGGCTATGGCGCGCGGGTCCCGCAGGAGACGTTCGGCGCCTTCCTGGCGACGGGCTTGTCACGGCTCGCGCAACGACCGGTGCGACTGCTGACCGTGGCGGTGGTCGGGGCAAAGTCGGCGGATCTGACCGAGCAGGTGCCGCGGGCGCTGGCGATCAACCCTGACGTCTGTGTCGTCATCGTGGGCACCAATGACGTGACACACGCAGTGCGTCCGTCACAGTCGATCCAGGCTTTGCGCGAGGCCGTCCGAGCGCTGCGCGGAACGTCGTCGTCCTTGCGCCCAGACGGTCCCGAGGTCGTCGTCGGCACCTGCCCCGACCTTGGGACGGTGCAGCCGATTGCGCCGCCGCTGCGCCAGGTCGCCCGGCGGTGGAGCCGGCGGCTGGCGGCCGCACAGACGATTGCGGTCGTCGAAGCTGGCGCCCGGTCGGTGTCACTCGGCACGATCCTGGGGCCGGAGTTCGCTGCCGCGCCGCTCGACCTGTTCGGGCCAGACCGCTTCCACCCGTCGGTGGCTGGCTACCGGCGCTGCGCCACGGCCATGCTGCCCTCGGTGGCGGCGGCGATCGGAGTCCTTCCGGAGGACGGGCACGAGCCCGAACCTTTCCGCGGCGAGGGAATCTTCGCCCTCGCCCGGGCCGCTGCAGTGGCGGCCGATCAGACGGGCGTCGAGGTGGCCGGTGCAGAGCCGGCGCCCGGGCCGGCCAGGCGGCCGCGGCGGTGGGTTGCCCGCTTGCGCGGCCGGGTCGCGATCTCCGACGTCGAGCCGGTAGCCCCCAGCACGAAGCTGAGCGCCGCCCGGACCGCCGATCCGAGAACCGGCCCGAGCAGCGACCGGGGCGCCGACCCCGACATCGAGCCGCTCACCGCGCATTCGTTCGACTGACGTCGGGGGTTTGCCACGGCGCCACCCGCATGAGCCGTCGTACCCCGCATTCGGCCGACTCAGGTCGAGGATTCCATGCGGCGCCGCCGGACGAACGTTCAAGGCGCTCACGGCCGTGGCCACCGCCGGCAGAAGCCTCGAAACGCGAGCTCTCCGGTTGGCCCGAAGGGGTTGTCTGCCGCGGAGGTATCAGGCAGGCTCGACTCACTGACGCTGGTCCGCCGATCCAGGGAGGCACGGATGTCGCTCCACCACTCACAAGAGACGCATCAGGCGCTGGTCGCCAGGGTCCCCGAAGCGACCGGCCGCCCGCTCCAAGAGTGGTTCGGCCATCTCGAGAACGGCCCCGGCTGTCTGCGGTTCGAAGATCGGGTCCAATGGCTCCGCGACGAATACGGGCTGTCCCACGGACATGCGACCGCGATCGTGCACGAGCACGACCTGCAGAAGGCCCAGCGCTCCTTCAAGTAGCGCCTTTTCACGCAGCCGCCGTTCCGGCGCGACTAGCTGCGCTGGACGATCGCGAGGATGCGCATCATCTGGATGTAGATCCAGATCAGCGTGACGGCCAGCCCGAAGGCGGCCCGCCACGACTCCACCTCCGGCAGTCCGGCAGCGACGCCCCTCTCGACGTAGTCGAAGTCGAGGATCAGCATCGCGACGCCGATCGCCAGCCCGACCAGGCTGGTGATCAGTCCGAGCGTCCCGAAGCCGTTGAAGCCGATCGCGCTGCCGAAGAGACTCAGCAGGAAGTCGAGCATCACCACTGCGAAGAACCCGAAAACCAGTGCCGTGATGACCTTGCGGGCCTTGTCGGTGACCTTGATGTCGAAGATCTTGTACGCCGCGAGCGTCGCGATGAACGCCGCAGCGGTGCCGAGTACGGCGCCAGGGACGACGCCTTGGAAGAGCGACTCGTAGACCTCGCTGACCGCTCCGAGGAAGACACCTTCCAAGACGGCGTAGCCGATCACCAGTGCAGGATTGACCCGGCGCATGAACGAGACGGCGAAGGCCAGCCCGAGCCCGCCGAACGCGCCGACCATCCAGGCGGCGGTCAAGTAGCGCTCGGGCAGGGCGATCCAGGTGGCAGCAGCCGAGGCGACGATGACGAGCAACGTGATCGCCGTACGGTTGACGACCGAGTCGATCGTCATCCGCTCCTCGAGCGCGGCGTCGGTCGGATAGTGCCAGGTCGACGGTGGTGTGGTCGACGCGTCGCCGTACCCCCGGTAGCCGCGACCGTCGGCCGGGTAGCCCGCGTGACCGTAGGCGGCGACCGCCTTGCCGTTGAAGCCCTCGGCGTTGGCGAAGACCGGGTTGTTGCTCTGCATGGAGTTCCCCTCCTCGATCAGGCACCGTGCCTGGTCACGCCCATGATACGGACTCGCCGAGGCGGTCCGGCGGCTTCGAGTCGGCACCGCCTGCCGCACGGTGCTTGCACGTCCTGCACTGCGGCGCATCCAGCACCCGCAGCGCCCCTGAGGTCGCCCCAAGGCGCAATCAGCTGCCGCAGACGAGGTGGAGGTCGAGCGAGAGGGTCGTGCCTGCCACGACGAGGGCCTTCTTCGAAACGGGTGTGCAGGCCTGGAAGCTGAGAGTGAACCGGTACCGCCCAGCCGGCAGGCCACCCACCTGCCAACCGCCTTGCACGTCGGTGACAACGGCTCCGCGCGTCGGACCGGTGTACGACACGGTCGCGTCGGAGACGTTGGAGGTGCCGATCACCGCGCCCTGGGTCGGAGACGGCGCTCGCTGCACGATGCTGCTGGTGCGGCCCTGTTTGGAGTGCCCAAGGCCGACATCCCACAGTTGACCACTCCCAGCGCTGGTGACACCTTGCAGCTCCGAGCCGTCCTGGCGGTCCGGCGTCGGAACGTCCTGCCAGGCCGCACCGTTCCAGCGCACGATGATCGGCCCGAACGCATCCCGACCCACCGCCCAGGCGTCGCCGCTGGAGACCGCGGTGACGCTGTCGAGGATCCAGCCGCTGAGGTTGGTGTCAGCCACCTGCCATGATGTGCCGTCCCAGTGCTCAGCGAGCGAGACGTACTTGTAGCCCTGCTCGCCCTCGTAGTACAGGAAGTATCCGACCGCCCATACGTCGTCTGACGACGTCCCGGAGACGCTGTGCAGGGGCAGGTCGATCGCGCCGTACGCGGACGGCTGCGGGCTGGGCACCAGGTTCCAGCTCCGGCCGTCCCAGTGGCAGGTGCTCGCGTCGCCGACTGCCCAACCGTCGCTCGGCGACAGGAAGCTGACTCCGGACAGACCGCCGAGAGGCTGACAGGTGCTGCTGTCCGCGATTCTCCAGTCGGTCCCATCCCAGTGCTCGATGAGCGTCGTCGGGTGTACGTCGACGTTGTAGACGCCGACCGCCCAGACGTCGTCCGGCCCGATCGCATCGACTCCCAACAGCTGAGTCGACTGTCCGCCGGGCCGTGGCACCTTCGTCGACCGCCAGCGCGTGCCGTCCCAGTGCAGCGCGACAGGTCGGTGGACGTCCGCGGGGTTGGTGTATCCGACGGCCCACGCGTCGCTCGGCCCGAGCGTCACGACGCCCTCAAGCTGGGTGCCCAGGGGAGGGGCGGGCGCCGGCACCCGCTTCCACGAGCTTCCGTCGTAATGCAACGTGAGGGCGTCCGGGTCGAACTCGCCGACCGAGCCGACAGCCCAGATGTCGTCCGGACCGTCGGCTGAGATCCCGAAGAGCCGGTTGGCGTCCTTGCCGACCTGCTCGACGGCCAGCTTCTGGAAGGCGCCGCTTTCCAGTCGCAACACCGAGGCTCGGCGGTTCAGCGAGCCTGCCGCGAAGACGGTGCCGTCCGCCGTCACCGAGGCTGCCTCCAGCTGAGACGTCGAAGCACGCGGTTGCGGGGTGGGAGCTTGCTTCCACCCCTGGCCGCCCCAGTGCCAGGCGAGCGAGCCGGGGTTCCCGGCGAGGTACGACGTCCCGACCGCCCAGACGTCGTCGGCTCCTAGGACCTGCACGCCGCTAAGGTCGTCGCGTGACGTGCCACCCGTCTGCGGGACGTCGACCTTTGTCCAGGCCGAACCGTCCCACCGCACGGAGATGCTTCCCTGCGAGTCCTGGCCGACCGCCCAGACGTCGTCTGCTGCCTTGGCCGCTACCGCGGACAGCGTGCCGTCACCACTCACCGGCACATCGACGCGGGTCCAGGTACTGCCGTCCCAGTGCAGGGCCGCCGTCTGGTAGTCGAGCGAACCTACTGCCCAGACGTCGTCGGCGGAGATTGCGGTGACGCCGTACAGGTCGTCGTAAGAAGACGTCTTCGGTGAGTCGACCTCCTGCCACTGCGACCCATCCCAGTGCAGCGTCAGGGGGTCGCTGATGGTCGACAACTGGTCGCCGACCGCCCACACGTCGTCCGGACCCACGGCCGTGACGGCGTAGAGGTCGTTACGGCCGGTTCCGGGGCTTGGAGTGGCGACGCGGGTGATGGCGTTCCCGTCCCAGTGCAGCGCCAGAGACTGGTTGCTGTTGTTGAAAGCACCGACCATCCACACGTCGTCGGGCGCGATCGCGTCCACGCCGAACAGTTCTGCGTGTGCGATGTGAGGTACGTCGACCACGGACCACGAAGTGCCGTCCCACCGCTCGACCAGCGGCTTCGCGTCGGCGTCCAAGCTCAGGCCGATCACGCCGACCGCCCACGCCTGATCGTCGGACAGCACCGAGATCGCGTGCACTTCGCTGCGACCGCTCCCATACTGCGGAACCGGCTCGCTACCCCAGGCCGGTAGCGGGCCTTCGCCTAGAGCAGCCCGAGTCAAAGCCCAGGCGCTCGTCGGTTGGTCGACCGCCACACCCCCGACGAAGGAGGCGACTACCAGCCCAACAGTGCTTGCCAGTACGCCAAAGCGACACCGCATGACCTGACCATAGGTCTCCTGAAGCCTGGTGGATCGACTCGAAGTCCTTACGATTCCGTGACGGGTTCTCCGCGCCTCTCAGAACTGTCCGACGACGTCGACCACCAGTACTGCGGCGGGTCGGGCGGGTTGGGCGGGGTTCGACCCGGAGGCTGGCGTCGCCGGAGTGCCTGGGAGAAGGACGACGGCGCGTGAGCCGACGCGCTGGCCGCTGAGTGCGCTCGCGAGTGGCAGCACGGTCGATGCACTGACGACCTGCGGTCCCTGTCCCCACGTCGTCTGCGTCTTCTTGCCGGTGGCGAGATCGGTCTGCACCAGTTGAAGGACCAACGTCTTCGAGGAATCGATCTTCGCCCCCGTGCCCTTGACGAGCAGCTCCGAGACAGGCTTCTTGGGCGCCTTGACACCGGCGACACTCGTGATGGTCGGCTTCTTGGCCGGAGTGTTCGAGACCTTCGGCCACCCTGCCGGAAGTGGACCGGCCGGCGTTCCGGGCGCCGAGGCGTCAGGCTTGTAGACCGCGTCCAGGTCGACCACGAAGACCAGCGTGTCGGTGCCACTGATCCCCGCCTGGCTGTTGCCGTTCTGGCCGTAGCCGTCAGCCGGGGGGATGGTCAGGAGAACGCGTGACCCAACCTTCTGGCCGACCAGCGTCTTGTCCCAGCCGGGGATGACCCGGCCCTTGCCGATGACGAACCCGGCCGGTTCACCCCGAGAAAACGAGCTGTCGAAGACTCTCTGGTTCGCCCACGTCTCGCCCACGTAGTTGGCGACGAGGGTGTCTCCGGCTGCCACCACCGCACCCTTGCCGTGGACCAGCGTCTGCTCGGTCAGCTTGGTCGGTGGCTTGGCCTTGGGGATCGTGACCTTGGGCGTGGAGCCGAAGCCACCAGTGACGGTGACTCCCGAAGCCGACCCGCTAGCGGTGGCTGCGCTGTGAGGGCTCTGCGGCCCGTGAGACGTCCCGCCCGAGGCCGACGAGCACGCGGCTGCGGTGGTGAGGGCAAGGACAGCGACAAACGGCGCCGCAAGACGGCGTGAACAATGCAACAACGGGTATCCCATCGGACTGGTCCGGCAAAGGTGCCAGCCTAGCCCGCACCCAGACCTGTCTCCCCTTCGCGGCCAGCACTGCCACTCAGCTGGCGAAACCGAGTCTGAAGTAAACGTCAGGGCCGGGTGTCGGGCGGCGGCGGTGGGCGTGGTGCCCCCGGTGGGACTCGAACCCACACTGAGCGCCTTTTAAGGGTGCGTCCTCTGCCAGTTGGGATACGGGGGCGGTCAGATCCTACGGCGGCAGCAGGTCAATCAGCGACAGATGCGGCGACCACGCTGGCCGGTCGCCGTACGACCCGATCGGCTCCTCAGAGAGGGTCAGCTGTTCGCCCGGTCGAAGTCCTCGCGCGGTCGCTGTAACGCACCCAGCGAGACGATGTCGCGCCGGAAGAAGAGCGCCAGCGTCCAGTCAAGCACCACCCGCACCTTCTTGTTGAACGTCGGCATCCGGCTCATGTGATAGGTGCGGTGCATGAACCAGGCCGGGAAGCCCTTGACCTTGATGCCGTAGACCTGCGCCACGCCTTTGTACAATCCCAGGCTGGCGAGCGAACCGATGTACTTGTGGCGGTAGTCGACGAGCTCCTCGCCACGCAGCGAGCGGAGGATGTTCGCTGCCAGCAGCCGAGCCTGCCGCACCGCGTGCTGGGCGTTCGGCGTGCAGAACTGGCCGGGGTTGGTCAGATCGGGCACGGCGGCGTTGTCGCCGGCCGTCCAGGCGTCGTCGAGGCCGTCGATCCGGAGGTTCGCCAGCGCCTTGACCCTGCCCTTCTCGTCCAGCGGCAGATCACCGTTGCCGACAACAGGGTTGGCCTTCACCCCGGCCGTCCACACGATCGTGTCGGCGCCGAACTCCTCGCCGTCCGACAGCACGACGTGCCCGTCGACACAGGACTTCAGCAGCGTCTTGAGCTTGACCTCGATGCCCCGCTTCGTGAGCTCGTCGACCGTGTAGCGCCCGAGCGTCGGCCCGACCTCCGGCAGGATGTGGTCGGACGCCTCGACCAGCACGAAGCGCAGGTCGTGCTCCTCCACGCCCTTGTAATAGCGGGTCGCGAACCGCGCCATGTCCTCGATCTCAGCCAGCGCCTCGACGCCGGCATAGCCGCCGCCGACGAACACGAACGTCAACGCGCGGGCCCGCACCGCTGGCTCCTCGACCGATGCGGCGGCGTCGAGGCGTTCGAGCACCTTGTTGCGCAGGGTGATCGCTTCCTCGATCTGCTTGAACCCGGTCGCCTGCTCTGCCAGCCCCGGGATCGGCAACGTCCGGGCGACGGAGCCGAACGCAACGACGAGCTGGTCGTAGCCGACGTCGTAGGGGTCGCCCTCCGACGGCGCAACCCGCACCCGCCGGCCGGCATGGTCGATCGACGTCACCCGGCCGGTGATCACCGTGCAGCCAGGGAGCGTCCGGCGCAGCGACACGACGACGTGCCGCGGCTCGAGTGAGCCCGCTGCAGCCTCAGGCAGGAAGGGTTGGTAGGTCATGGTCGGCCGCGGGTCGATGACCGTTACGCGGACCTCGTCCTGATGCCGATGCCGCTGTAGGCCGAGTGCCGTGTAGAGGCCGACGTACCCGCCGCCGGCGACGACCACGTGAGTGATGCCCATGCCGCCCCGCTCTCGATCGGTTTCCTCTCACGCTACGCGGGGCGAACCGAGGACTAGCCGGGAGCGACGCCGCCCAACCGCGCAGCCTCCCCGAGAACCGCGTCGAGCATCGGCTCGGTCAGCCTGCCGGTGAACGTGTTCTGCTGGCTGGGATGGAAGCAGCCGAGTACGGCGAGCGGCCGGCCGCCGGCGTCGACGTCGACGTGCACCCCATGGCCGAACGTCGGCCGCGGTCGCGGCACGTCGACGCCGACATGGCGCAACGCCGCCCACGCCGACACCCAGCCGAAAGCGCCCAGACAGAGCACGACACGCAGCGTCGGCAGCACCAGGCGTAGCTCGGCGTCCAGCCAGGGCGCACAGGTGTCGCGCTCGAGCGGGGTCGGCCTGTTGGCGGGCGGCGCACAGCGGACGGCAGCCACCATCCGGGCGGCGACGAGCCGCTGGCCGTCACCGGCGTGGACGCTGTCGGGCCGGGTGGCGAGCCCGGCCCTGTGCAGGGCGGCGAACAGCCAGTCGCCGGACCGGTCGCCGGTGAAGATCCGACCGGTGCGGTTGCCGCCGTTGGCGGCCGGCGCCAAGCCGACCACCAGGACTGTCGGCGTACGGCTCCCCCAGCCGGGCACCGGCCGGCCCCAGTACGGCTCGCCCGCGAAGGAGGCCCGCTTCTCATGTGCCACCTGCTCGCGCCAGTCGACCAGGCGTGGGCACGCCCTACACACAGACACGGGGGCGTCAACTGCGTCGAGGTCGTCCGCGGCGGCGGCGAGCCGGACCACGCTGTCGGCGTCGGTGGCGATCGGGGTCGCCAGGTCGGCCGGGTCACCAGGCCAACCGGTCCCGGGCGGCACCGGGCTCCCGAAGAACACGCCGGTGATCGGGTGCGGTAGCGCCGTCACACCAGCGACCAGGCGATGCCGTCGAGGATGTCGTGCTCGGAGACGACCAGAGCATCGGCGACGAGCAGCCGCATCGCCAGCCCGAGAACGATCGCACCGCCGCCGATCACGTCTGCCCGGTCGGGGTGCATGAACGGCAGGGCACGACGCTCCGCGACCGTCATCTCGAGGATCATGGCGACCGCGGCGTCCACGTCAACCGCAGGCAGACGCGACCCGTCGATGACGTCGCGGTCGTAGTGGTCCAACCCCAGCACCATCGCGGCCATCGTGGTGACGGTGCCCGCCACGCCGATCAACGTCCCTGGCTTCTGTACCGGTAGCGCGAGCGCCTGCATCGCCGTGATGACGTCGGCCTCAGCGGCCCGGACCTGGTCCGGCGTCGGCGGGTCGGCTTTGAGATGGCGCTCCGTCAGCCGCACCGACCCGATGTCCAATGACTGTCCGACGACATCGTGCCAGCGGAAGTCATCTGCCGAGCCCACGATTGAGTTTGAGTCCTCGGTCGGCGACTGGTGGCGAACGACGAACTCGGTCGAGCCGCCGCCGATGTCGAGGACGACGATCGGTTCCTCCACCTCGTCGGTGCCGGCCAGTGCCCCCGCCGCCCCCGCGTAGGACAGCGCTGCCTCCTCGTCGCCACCGATGACCTCCGGCATCACGCCGATTGCTTGCTGCACTCCTGCCACGAACCGCTCCCGGTTGGCGACGTCGCGTGCCGCCGACGTGGCCACCATCCGAACCCGTTCGACCCGGAAGTCGCGCAACTCCGCGCCGAACTCCCGCAGCACCGCGAACGTCCGCTCCAGTGCCGCCTCGGCGAACTCGCCGGTGCGGTCCACGTCTTGCCCGAGCCGAACGATCGTCGTACGGCGGTCGATCTCCTCGGCCGTGCCGCTGACCGGATCGAGCTCGGCGACCAGCAAGCGCAGCGAGTTCGTGCCGCAGTCGATCGCCGCGACCCGCGTCATTGCACGCACCGCCCGTCCTCCCACCAGGCGGGCAGCATCCCCAGCGCCTCGTCACCGAGCGGGTTGACGCCGGCACCGGCAGCGAGCGCGTGGGCGACGAGCACGTGCAGGCATTTCACCCGGTCGGGCATCCCGCCGGCCGACACGCCCTCGATCGCCGGGACCTCGCCGTACCCGGCCCGGTCCGACAGGTACGACGTGTGAGCAGCTCGATAGTTGGCGGCCAGGTTCTCGTCGGCGGCCAGCCGCTTGGTCATCTCTCGCATCTCTCCGCGAGCCTCCAACGTGCCGACCTCGGAGACCACGCGTGGACAGGTGAGGTAGTACAGCGTCGGGAACGGCGTCCCGTCGCTGAGCTGTGGGGCCGTCGCCACCACGTCGGGGTTGCCACAGGGACAGCGGTGTGCGATCGCCAGCACGTCACGCGGCTGTCGGCCGAGCTGGGCCTCGACCACCGCCAGGTCCGCCGCGCTGGATCGCTGCCCGTTCACCGTCCGGCTGGCACCCCGCCCGGATGACGCTTCGCCGGCTGGGCCGCTGCCGGGTTGCCGGCCTGCTCGACGCTGCCCCACAAGGACTGCCACCACGGCGGCTGCTCCGGCGTGGCCGAGCTGTGCGGAGTGGCCAGTGAGCCGATTCCGCGGCTCAGCACCTTGCCGTCCATTCCGATGACGCGATAGCCCTTCTCACCAGGCATGATCCAGCCGAACCGCAGCCGGGCCTCGCTCTCGACGAACGCCGGGTCCTGCCAGCGCTGCTTCTCCCGAGCCAACTCGGCATTCTGCGCCTTGGTCGCTGCGATCTGGGCACTCAGGCCGCTGATCTCGTCGCGCTGGTTGAGCCACGCGCGGATGCTGGCGGCGTACGACACACCGAGCACCGCGACGACGAGCAGGAGGATCGCGGCCCGTCCGGTGAGCTTTGCCCGCGAGGACGAGCCCGGCTGGTTCGCGGCCGCTGAAGAGCTGGGCGCCGCGGCACCGCGCGTGGTCCGGCGGGTGGTCGTCGTACGGCGAGCAGGCCGCGCCGACTCGGCGCGGCGGCCCGAGCGACCGGGACGTCCGTTGGGGCGGGGCCGGGTGGCCACTCGGCTAGCCCCGACCCTCGAAGCGCGGGAAGGCGGCGAGCCCGGCGTACCGAGCGGCGTCCTCGAGGTCCTGCTCGATCCGGAGGAGCTGGTTGTACTTGGCGACCCGCTCGGAGCGCGCCGGCGCGCCGGTCTTGATCTGACCGCAGTTGGTAGCCACCGCCAGATCGGCGATCGTGGTGTCCTCCGTCTCGCCGGAGCGGTGGCTCATCACGCAGTGCATGCCGCCGCGGTGGGCGAGGTCGACGGCGTCGAGCGTCTCTGTCAGCGTGCCGATCTGGTTGACCTTCACCAGCAACGCGTTGGCGGCCTTCTCGTCAAGCCCGCGCTGCAGCCTGTCGACATTGGTGACGAAGATGTCGTCGCCGACGAGCTGCACCCGCTCGCCGAGCGCTGCGGTCATGGCGACCCAGCCCTCCCAGTCCTCCTCATCGAGCGGATCCTCCAGCGAGACGATCGGGAAGTCTGCCACCAGCTCGGCGTAGTAGTCGGCCATCTGCGCCGCTGTGCGCACAGAACCTTCGTAGCGGTAGCCGCCTTCTCCGGAGTCGTAGAACTCGCTCGCGGCGGCGTCGATGCCGAGCACGATGTCGGTGCCGAGTCCGAGATCGGCCCGCTCGACCGCTACCGAGATGAGGTCCAGTGCCTCTCGGTTGGAGGCCAGGTCGGGTGCGAAGCCGCCCTCGTCGCCGAGTCCGGTCGACAGTCCACGCTCATGCAGCACGGCCTTCAGCGCGTGGTAGACGGCGACTCCCTGCTCGAGCGCTTCGGTGAAGGTCGGTGCGCCGACGGGGAGCACCATGAACTCCTGGATGTCGACGTTGCTGTCGGCGTGCGCCCCCCCGTTGAGGATGTTCATCATCGGCACCGGCAGCAGGTTGGCGCTCGGCCCGCCGACGTACCGGAAGAGCGGCAGACCGGCCGACTCCGCCGCGGCCCTGGCGACGGCGAGCGAGACTCCGAGGACGGCGTTGGCGCCGAGCTTGGACTTGGTCGGCGTCCCATCGAGGTCGACGAGCGCCTGGTCGACGAGCCGCTGCTCATCGGCACGCATGCCCTCAAGCACCGGAGCGATCACGTCGTTGACGGCGGCGACGGCACCGAGCACGCCCTTGCCGGCGTAGCGCTGCCCACCATCGCGCTGCTCGACGGCCTCGAACCGCCCCGTCGATGCGCCGGCCGGCACGGCAGCCCTGGAGACGACGTCGTCATCGAGAGCCACCTCGACCTCGACCGTCGGGTTGCCACGGGAGTCGAGGATCTCCCGGGCTCCGACAGCCTCGATGTAGGCCACAGCTGCTCCTGCCTGCTCGCGGGCACGTCGGGGCCCGTCAGGTACGGCGAGTTCTGGCCAGCCTAACTGTGCCGACCCGCCCGACGGGGCAGCGCCTCCCCGCAATTGCGGGAAACTGGCTGGACAAATCGGACGCGGGACAGCCACTTTCCCGCAATTGGCGGGCAGGGCGCCGGGCGGACCGCTGGCTGCGGCGCCGCGCGGGATCCGCGCGGGCTCCGGCTACTCAGTGTGGCCGAGGAGGTGGCGCCACTCCGCGTGTTCGAGCAGGGGGTCGCGCCGCTGGGCCGGCAGCCCGGGATCCTGGGCGACAAACCTGCGGCGGCTGAGCTGGGTGCGCCGCGCGAAGACGCTGCGTCCGTCGCCGGAAACGGCGGGATTCCCGACCATCGACCAGTTGCCGGCCTGATGGCTGATATCCCACTGCTCCCATCCGTTGGGCGGCCGGAAGTAGAAGTGCACGAGGTGGTTGTCGATGCGGCGCACGTGCACACCGCCGCGAGGAGAGATGATCGGGTCGCCGGCCACCATCGTGCCGCCGGCGAGCCGGGAGACGTCGACCAGCTCCCAGCCTTTGTCCCTCGCATGGTGCAGGTGCATCAAATGTCCGTCGTCACGGCGTACATAGACCTCGCGCCCGTTGTCCGACACGGCCGGGTTACCCGCGAGCCGCACGCAGCCGGCCGTCTCGCCGAGGTCACGGCACTCCCACTCCATCGCGAGGGTGAAGTAGAAGTGTTGTCGTTGGGAGTCGGTGATCGGCGTCTGGTACAGGTGCAACAACCGGTTGTCCTCCGACCTGCAGTAGACGCTGCGTCCGTCACCGGACACCGCCGGGTTTCCGGTGACTCTCGGCATCTGTAGCACTCGAGTGAGGTCGTGGTGGACCCAGCCGCTCTCGGCGCCGAACTCGAACATCACCAGGTGGGCGTCCGCTCGCCGTACGAACACCCGCTGCTCGACGGGTGAGCTGATCGGGTCGCCTGACAGGGTGCCGCCGCCGGCGAGCCGGGACACGTCCCACTGCTCCCACCCGGACGGGGCGCGGAAATAGAAGTGGGCGAGCATGCCGTCCTCGCGGCGCCCGAACACAGACCCGTCCGGAGCGACGGCGATGCCGCCGACGATCGCCCAGCCGCCCGCGGCGCTGGTGACGTCCTCTTGGTGCCACGCAGACCCGTCGTAGCCGAACCGCAAAAGATGGTTGTCAGCACCACGCACGAAGACGTCACCGGCCGGCGAGAGGACGGGATCGCCGGCGATCTCCGGCGCGGAGGTGAGGTCGGTGATGTCCCAGGGCTCCCACTGGTCGGCGCCGTTGAAGAAGAACTGCACAAGCCTATGAACAGTCACCCCACTGGTCACTCCTCTTTCAGCAGCGGCCACAGCAATCAGCGGTGTCGAAGTTGCGATTGAAGCGAGATGTTGCCGCGGACCATTCCCCGAGATAGGTCCCCTCACGAACCGCACGACGGTACCGCAAAGCGCCGTCAGCGGCTAGAGCCGGTCAGGCAACAATTAGCCCGCTGCGCCTCTCGGCGACCTGCCGTCCGGTCCATCGGAAGTGTCCATCTCCCTGCGGACCCGGTTGCGCAGCGCCTGCTCGGCATCGATGCCTGCGTCGCGAGCCGCCGCGACCAGCGAAAAAAGCGCCTCCCCCAGTGTCTCTGCCGTGTACGTCGGCTGGTCGGGCGCCGCAGGCCCGGGGGCCGCCGCCCCGCTCCGGCTGCGGGCGATCACCTTGTCGGCGAGCGCGAGAGCGGGCAGCCCCATCGGGATCCCAGTGGTCGGCGATCTGCGGGGCTTCTCGGCCGCTTTGATCGCCTCCCAGTTGGCTTGGACGTCGGCCGGGCTCCGCACCTTGACATCAGCGAAGACATGCGGGTGCCGACGAACGAGTTTCTCAACGATTCCGCTCGCCACGTCGTCCACGTCGAACGGCTCAGCCAGATCCTCCTCGGCGATCCGAGCATGGAAAACGACTTGGAGCAGCAGGTCCCCGAGCTCCTCGCGAAGGTGGGCCCCGTCACCGGACTCGATCGCGTCGACGGTCTCGTACGCCTCTTCGATCAGGTAGCGGACCAGCGACTCGTGAGTCTGCTGCTGATCCCAGGGGCACTCGCGGCGCAATCGGTCCATGGTCGCGACGAGCTCGAGCAGACGGGAGCCCTGGACCATGGCGCTGCAGCTTCGTCAGCCGCAGAGCTGCGACGGCGGGAAATCGCTGGGCTGGCCGCCACCGCCGCGCAGGGACAGCCACTTCTGGGCGTTCGCCGACACCGCATCGGACAGCGACCCGGACGCGGGCTGTAACGCGGTGCCCGACCACATGCCGTAGGACGGGTTGGCCGCGACGTCTTGGTTGGCCCGGAACCGGGTCAGGTAGTTGGAGGCAGCGGCACCGTACGAGCGGATGTTGGCCTGGGTGATCTTGGCTGCGGTCGTCGCCGACGGGTCCTTCAGGTGCTCACCAATGACGGCTTCCTGCAGCCGCGACCTCGTCGCCTGGTGAAAGAACTGCTTCAAGGTGGCGCGGTCGCTCGCCGAGACACCCTTCGGGATCGGCGACGGGAAGCGGGAGATGGCCGCCTCGGTGACGCTGATGTGCAGTTTGCGCGCGGCGCGGTTGTCGAGCACGAAGATGATGTAGGAGTTCGCGAGTTGGTTCCGCAACACGGCCACTGGCTGGCTCGGCGCCGGTTGGCCCGCGGCTAACCGGTTGGCCTTGACGAAGCCGCAGGCTGCCATCACCATCTTGTCGACCTGAGTCTGGCTGATCGGCGTGCCGTCGACCACCGCCGCGGAGCCGGAGTGCAAGTTGGTCGATCCACAACCGCTGACCGCGAGCACCGCTAGAGCGGCGAATCCGGCCGCCGCCCGGCGACGCCCACCCACCGACCGCTGACTGCTCACTGCCTTCTCCTGCTCCTGCTCGGATTGCACCGGCTTCAGAGACCGTTCGAGGGGGCCGACTTCACCGACGGCCGGTCACGTCCTCCACAACGCGCCCGGCCCAATCTAGTACCTCGCGGTCGCGCAGCGGACGGCCGCCGATCGTCGCCGTCGTCGGCCGTGGCACGAGGATGCTGCGCAGCGCCGGCTTCACAACGGTCTTCGGATAGAGCCGGTCCAGCCGCACCCTGATCGAGTCCTGTACGTCGACCGGCGCGAACCTGACGTGGCCGCCCTGCACGTTGATGTCGGTGATTCCGGCGGCCTTCACCTGGACGCGCAGGCGCGCGACGGCGAGCAGGTTGTCTACTGCGGTCGGCAGGGCGCCGTACCTGTCCACGAGCTCCTCTGCCACCTGCGCCACCTCGTCGTCGGACTTGACCTCGGCCAGCCGCTTGTACATCTCCAGGCGAAGTCGCTCGCTGGGCACGTAGTCGTGCGGGAGGTGGGCGTCGACGGGGAGCTCGATCTTGATGTCGGTGTCCTCAGCCGGCGACTCGCCGCGGTACTCGGCGACGGCCTCGCCGACCAACCTGACGTAGAGGTCGAAGCCGACGTCGGCGATGTGGCCGGACTGCTCACCGCCAAGGAGGTTGCCGGCTCCGCGGATCTCGAGGTCCTTCATCGCCACGGCCATGCCGGCGCCGAGGTCGGCGTGCTGGGCGATCGTGGTCAGCCGTTCGTGCGCGGTCTCGGTCAGCGGCGCCTCGGGTGGGTAGAGGAAATAGGCGTAGGCCCGCTCGGCTCCCCGACCGATGCGGCCGCGGAGCTGGTGCAGCTGCGACAGGCCGAGCAGGTCGGCGCGCTCCACTATCAACGTGTTGGCGTTGGCGATGTCGAGGCCGGACTCGATGATCGTCGTACACACCAAGACGTCGAAGCGCCGCTCCCAGAAGTCGATCATCACCTGTTCGAGCTGGTGCTCGGGCATCTGGCCGTGGGCTGTAGCGATCCGGGCCTCGGGCACGAGCTGCTGGATTTGCCGGGCCGCCCGGTCGATGCTCTGCACCCGGTTGTGCACGTAGAACACCTGGCCCTCCCGCAGCAGCTCGCGTCGGATCGCGGCCACGACCTGGCCGGCGTCGTAGCCGCCGACGAAGGTGAGCACCGGATGGCGCTCCTCCGGCGGCGTCGTGATCGTCGACATCTCGCGGATGCCGGTGATCGCCATCTCGAGGGTCCGGGGGATGGGAGTCGCGGAGAGGCTGAGTACGTCGACGGCCGTCCGCAACCGCTTCAGTGCCTCCTTGTGCTCGACGCCGAAGCGCTGCTCCTCGTCGACGACGATGAGCCCGAGCTCCTTGACTCTGACTTCAGCGTTGAAGAGCCGGTGGGTGCCGATCACCACGTCGACGGTGCCTTCGCGGAGGCCGGTGACTACCTCCTCGGTCTCGGCGTCGGACTGGAAGCGGCTCAGCGGCTTGACGACGACCGGGAAGGTGGCGAACCGCTCGGAGAACGTCTGGAAGTGCTGTTGCACCAGCAGCGTCGTCGGCACCAGTACGGCGACCTGCTTGCCGTCCTGGACCGCCTTGAAAGCGGCTCGAACGGCGATCTCGGTCTTGCCGTAGCCGACGTCGCCGCAGACCAGGCGGTCCATCGGCGTCGGCTGCTCCATGTCGCGCTTGACCTCGTCGACGGTGATCAGCTGGTCAGGTGTCTCGACGTAGGGGAAGGCGTCCTCCAGTTCGCGCTGCCAAGGCGTATCTGTGCCGAAGGCATGGCCCTTGGTGGCCTGCCGCGCGGCGTACAGCTTGATCAGCTCGGCAGCGATCTGCCGCACCGCCTTGCGGGCGCGACCCTTGCGTCGTCCCCAGTCCGAGCCGCCCAGCTTGTCGAGAGTCGGCTGCTCGCCCCCGACGTACCGCGTGACGTGCTCGAGCTGGTCGGTGGGCACGAAGAGCTTGTCTGCCGGCTGCCCGCGTTTGGAGGGCGCGTACTCGATCAGCAGGTACTCGCGGGTGGCGCCGCTGACCGTGCGCTGGATCATGTCGAGGTAGCGGCCGACGCCGTGCTGCTCGTGGACGACGTAGTCCCCCGGACTCAGCTCGAGCGGGTCGATCTGGCGACGGCGGCGTGATGGCATCCGGGCCTGCTCGCGCGCCGTGCTGCGCTGACTGGTGAGGTCGGCTCCGGTGAGCACGACGAGCCCGATTGACGGGGCGCTGAGGCCGTGCTCGAGGCCACCGACGGCGACGACAGCGGTGCCAGGGTCCGGCGGCACGTCCAGGTCCTCGACCACCCGAGCGGCCACGTCGTACTCCTTGAACACCTCGACCAGGCGCTTGGCCGGCCCGTGTCCCTCGGTGACGCAGACGACCCGACAGCCGTCCCGGAGCAGTTTTTGGACGTCGGCCGCCGCACGGCCGCTGTCGCCGCGGTAGAGCGGCGCCGGCTCGACGTCGATCGCGACGGTCTCCACGGTGGTCGACGTGTCGGCGTCGACAGAGACGATCTCGCCGGTGTCGGTCCGCAAGGGCGCGGC
>JAICMS010000046.1 GCA_025929075.1 Propionibacteriales bacterium | reverse complement strand
GCGGGGACGTTTGTGGACTGGGAGGGCCGGTTACGACAGTTCGACGTCGTACTGGACAGCTCCATGCTCACCGACATGCAGGTGCTGGCAGCGGTCGCTGAGGAGATGGGCCGTCCGCTCGGGATGCGGACGGTGCAGCAGGCCCGCAAGGAGCTCAACGAGCTCGGACTGTGGGACGGCGACCGGTCGGCCTCGACAGGGCAGCCGACCCAGACCGCCGGCCGGCCTCTGGCCGACCCCGCTCCGGTCGCCGACACCGGACAGGCAGTGCTCTCCAGTTGGCGTCTGCTCATCGACGACAGTCGAGATGTCGATGGCGAGCCCTACCTGCAGGCCACGGCGCGCGAGCCCGTTGCGGTGCTCTCGCCGGCCACCCTGGATGCGCTCCACATCGCCGAGGGGGCGGCGGTTACGGTGTCCACCGACGCGGGATCGCTCACGTTGCCAGCCCACGCAGGTGACATCGGCGACGGCGTGGTCTGGGTGCCTGCCAACTCCGCAGGGGCGAACCTTCTCCGCGATCTTCGCGTCGCAGCCGGCGGAGTCGTGCGGATCGAAGGGGGTGTCGAGTGATACAAGGTGTCCTCGACGTCGCGGACAACGGCCTGTCCGACTTCGGCCACGACCCGTGGTGGGTCGTCTTGATCAAGATCGTGCTCGCTTTCGCGATCATGCTTGTCTTCACCCTCTTCAACATCTGGTTCGAGCGCCGCGTGGTCGCCCGAATGCAGCACCGGCTCGGTCCCAACGTGCACGGCCCGTTCGGGCTGCTGCAGAGCCTTGCCGACGGCGTCAAGCTGATGCTCAAGGAAGACCTGATCCCGAAGGCGGTCGACAAGGTCGTCTACGTCGCCGCGCCGTTGGTGTCGTCGATCGCCGCCTTCATGGCTGTTGCGGTGATCCCGTTCGGACCGGAGGTGCGGATTCCCTGGACCGACGTCCACACCCCGCTGCAGGTGACCGACCTCCCCGTCGGCGTGCTGTACATCCTGGCGATCGCCTCGGTCGGCATCTACGGTATCGTGCTCGCCGGCTGGTCCAGTGGGTCGACGTACTCACTGCTCGGTGCGCTGAGGTCCTCGGCCCAGATGATCTCCTACGAGGTCGCGATGGGCTTGTCCTTCGTCGCGGTGTTCTTGTACGCCGGGTCGCTGTCCACGTCGGGGATCGTGGCCGCCCAGCAGCACCTCTGGTACGGCCTGATCCTGATGCCGTCCTTCGTCATCTACCTGATCGCGATGGTCGGTGAGACCAATCGGGCGCCGTTCGACCTCCCGGAGGCGGAAGGGGAGCTCGTCGGGGGGTTCCACACGGAGTACTCCTCGATCAAGTTCGCCTTCTTCTTCCTCGCCGAGTACATCAACATGGTCACGGTTTCGATGCTGGCCACCACGCTCTTCCTGGGTGGCTGGCGGGCACCGTGGCCGCTGTCCCTGTGGGGCGAGTCCAACCAGGACTACTGGCCGCTGCTCTGGTTCTTCGCCAAGGTACTGCTGTTCATCTTCTTCTTCATCTGGCTGCGGGGGACTCTGCCGAGGCTGCGCTACGACCAGTTCATGAAGTTCGGCTGGAAGGTCCTGATCCCGGTCGCGCTGGTCTGGATCGTCGCTGTCGGGATCATCCGCGCCATCAGCCTCGAAGGCCATCTCAACCGCAGCTGGCTCGTGCTGGCCGCCGGCGTCGCTCTGGTGGTCTTCCTCGCGCTCGGCTTCCTCGGCGAGCAGCCCATCCCGGCTGAGGAAGAGGGCGAGGTCGGCACCGAAGTGGATGCCTACGCCGGCGGCTACCCGGTTCCGCCGATGCCCGACCGCGAGGAGGAGGGCGTGCGTGGCTAACGTCAAGGAGCAGGTATGGGAGCCGATCGCCGGCTTCGGCGTGACGTTCCGCACCATGTTCAAGAAGGTCGTCACCGAGCAGTACCCGTTCGAGAAGAAGCCGACAGCCCCTCGGTTCCACGGGCGGCACCAGCTCAACCGCTGGCCCGACGGGCTGGAGAAGTGCATCGGCTGCGAGCTCTGCGCGTGGGCCTGCCCGGCAGACGCCATCTACGTCGAGGGTGCGGACAATGTCAGCGATGGTGAGCGGTTCTCGCCCGGCGAGCGGTACGGGCGCGTCTACCAGATCAACTACCTGCGGTGCATCCTGTGCGGCCTGTGCATCGAGGCCTGCCCGACCCGCGCCCTGACGATGACCAACGAGTACGAGCTCGCCGACACCAGCCGGGCGTCGCTGATCTACGAGCGGCAGGACCTGTTGGCCCCGTTGCTGCCGGGGATGGAGAAGCCGCCGCACCCGATGCGCCTCGGTGAGGACGAGAAGGCCTACTACCGCGGCGCGGGCACGACCGCTGCTCACAGTCCGGCCGAGGGAGAGGTGCCGGCGTGATCGCCTTCTGGACCCTGGCGCCGATCATGATCATCTGCGCGTTCGGCATGGTGCTGGCCCGCAAGGCAGTTCACTCGGCCCTATTCCTCGCGGTCGTGATGATCTCGCTGGCCATCCTGTATGCGGACCAGGAAGCGCCGTTCCTCTTCGCGGTGCAGATCATCGTCTACACCGGCGCCGTACTGATGCTGTTCCTCTTCGTGCTCATGCTGGTCGGCGTCGACACCGCCGACTCGCTCATCGAGACGCTGCGCGGTCAGCGCGCACTCGCTGCGGCCGCTGGAATCCTGCTCGCCGTACTGCTGATTCTGGCGATCGCGCAGACGACGATCGGGACAGTGGTCGGACTTCAGCGGGCCAACCTCGACGGCAACGTGCCCGGGCTGGCAAGCCTGCTCTTCAGCCGGTACGTCTTCGCGTTCGAGGTGACCAGCGCGCTGCTCATCACCGCGGCAGTGGGCGCGATGGTTCTGGCGCACCGCGAGCGACTGACCCCGAAGCCCACCCAGCGCGAGGTCGTCCTGCAGCGGATGCAAGACTACGCTGCCCACGGCATCCACCCCGGCCCGTTGCCCGGCCCTGGCACGTTCGCCCGGCACAACTCGGTCGACACCCCGGCGCTGCTCCCCGACGGCACGCCGTCTGAGCTGTCGATCTCCCGGGTGATGCGAGCCCGCGGCACGGTGCGGAGTGTGGCGGGAGAGGCGGCCGGGCCCCTGCAGATCGAAGCGCCCGACGAGGAGTCCGAAGGAGGCGAGGAGTGAGCCCGACACCGTTCCTGGTGCTGTCAGCGCTGCTGTTCTCCATCGGAGCCATCGGGGTGCTGGTCCGACGCAACGCGATCGTCGTCTTCATGTGCATCGAGCTGATGCTCAACGCTGGAAACCTGGCGTTCGTGTCGTTCGCCCGCCAGGTCGGCAACCTCGACGGGCAGGTGGCTGCGTTCTTCGTGATGGTCGTCGCCGCGGCCGAGGTCGTCGTCGGGCTGGCAATCATCGTCACCATCTACCGCACCCGTCGCTCGGCCTCGGTCGACGACGCGTCGCTGCTCAAGTACTAGGGGAGTGCCGTGAGCCACCTCCTGTACCTGATCATCCTGATCCCTGCCGCCAGCTCCGCGGTGCTCTTCGTCGGCGGTCGGCTGACCGACTCGTGGGGCCACTTGATGGGCGCGGCCGCTCCACTCGTGTCCTTCGTCCTCGGGCTGATCGCCTTCTTCCAGTTGCGTGGCGGCAGCGCGCCATCGCTGCACCAGCATCTGTGGACATGGATCGGGGTGAACTCCTTCCAGGTCAACTTCGACCTGCTGTTCGATCCGCTGTCGGCTCTGTTCGTGCTGCTGATCACCGGCGTTGGCGGGATCATCCACGTCTACTCCGTCGGCTACATGGAGCACGACGAGCGACGCCGGCGGTTCTTCGCGCAGCTCAACCTGTTCGTCGCCGCGATGCTCACGCTCGTGATGACGTCGAACTACCTCGCGGTGTTCCTCGGTTGGGAAGGCGTCGGCCTGGCGTCGTACCTCCTCATCGGCTTCTGGCAGCAGCGCGACTCTGCGGCGGTCGCCGCCAAGAAGGCCTTCATCGTCAACCGGGTCGGTGACATGGGCATGGCGCTGGCCATCATGCTGATGTTCCACGCCTTCGGCACGATGTCGTTCGCCGGCGTTTCCCGCGGCATGCCGCACGCCTCGGGAGCGACCGCCACGGCACTCGGCCTGCTGCTGCTGCTCGGTGCCTGCGGGAAGTCGGCCCAGGTGCCGCTGCAGAGCTGGCTGCTCGATGCGATGGAGGGCCCCACGCCGGTCTCGGCGCTCATCCATGCCGCGACGATGGTGACTGCCGGCGTGTATCTCGTCGTGCGTTCACACTTCATCTACGCGCAGAGCGGTGCTGCCCAGACCGCCGTCATCGTGGTCGGCGTGGTGACCCTGCTTTGGGGTGCGATCATCGGGTGCGCCAAGGATGACATCAAGAAGGCGCTCGCCGGGTCGACCATGAGCCAGATCGGCTACATGATGCTCGCCGCCGGGATCGGTCCGGCCGGCTACGCCTTCGCGATCTTCCACCTGCTGACCCACGGATTCTTCAAGGCCAACATGTTCCTCGGTGCTGGCTCGGTCATGCACGGCATGAACGACGACGTCAACATGCGCCGCTACGGCGGGCTCGCGCGGATCATGCCGGTCACGTTTGTGACGTTCGCGTGCGGCTACCTGGCGATCATCGGGTTCCCCGGGTTCGCCGGCTTCTGGTCCAAGGACCGGATCATCGAGGCGGCGTTCACCAGCAGCGTCGTCGCCGGCGCAGGGGCGATGATCGGCGCAGCCATCACCGCGTTCTACATGACGCGGTTGATGATCATGACCTTCACCAGCGACCGCCGCTGGGCCCAGGGCGTGCACCCGCACGAGTCGAAGCCGGTGATGACGATCCCGCTCATCGTGCTGGCCATCTGCTCGGTGTTCGGCGGATTCCTCACCCTGAACGGCTGGATCGTCAACTGGCTGACCCCGGTGGTAGGGCCGCAGGGCCATCACGAGGCGCCGCTGGCGAGCTGGCTGATCACCGTGCTGGTGCTGGTCATGCTCGCCATCGGGATCGGCCTCGCTTACCTCTTCTTCGGCCGCCGCCGGATCCCCGAGGAGCAGCCGCAGCGCGTCTCGCCAGTGACCCGCGCCGCGCGTGCTGATCTGTACGGCGACGCGTTCAACGAGGCAGTCCTGATGCGCCCCGGTCAGTACCTCACCAGGGCACTCGTGTTCATCGACCTGCGCCGTATCGACGGGATCGTCAACGGGTTGGCGGCCCTCGTCGGGGGCACCTCCGGGCGGGTGCGGCGCTGGCAGACCGGGTTCGTGCGGACCTACGCACTCTCGATGCTCGGCGGCTCGGCGCTCATCGTCCTGGCCCTCTTGGCGGTGAGGCTCGGATGAGCGGAAGCTCGACGTCGTTCCCCTGGCTGAGCGTTTTGGCGCTGATCCCGCTTGCGGGCTCGCTGGTCCTGCTGCTGTTGCCGCGGACCGGAGAGCTCGTCAAGCACGTCGCGTTCGGCGTGACATTGGCGGCCTTCGCGGTGTCGGTCGCGGTGGCGGTTCAGTTCAACACCGGCGGCGGCTTCCAGTTCGTCGACAACTACCAGTGGATCAAGGCGTTCGGCGTGCACTACGCCGTCGGTGTCGACGGCTTGGGCCTGGTCCTGGTGATGCTGACGACGATCCTGACACCGGTGGTGGTGCTCGCGTCGTGGCACGATGCCGAGGAAGGCCGATGGAGCGCCAACGCGTTCTTCGCCTGGGTGCTGTTCCTCGAGGGTCTGTCCATCGGCGTCTTCATCGCCACCGACGTCTTCTTGTTCTACGTCCTCTTCGAGGCGACGCTGATCCCGATCTACTTCCTGATCGGTGGGTTCGGGGGAGCGCAACGGTCCTACGCCGCCGTCAAGTTCCTGCTGTACAGCCTCTTCGGAGGCCTGCTCATGCTGGCATCGATCATCGGGCTGTACGTCGTGTCGTCGAGCTCGGCCCACGGACCGTCGTACCTCCTGCAGGATCTGATGCATGTGCAGATGAGCCAGACGACGGGGCGCTGGCTGTTCCTGGGATTCTTCATCGCCTTCGCGATCAAGGCGCCGATGTGGCCGGTGCACACCTGGCTGCCGGACGCCGCCAGCGAGGCGACGCCGGGAACGTCGGTGCTGCTGGTGAGCGTGCTCGACAAGATCGGGACGTTCGGCATGATGCGCTTCTGCCTCGGCATCTTCCCCGAGGCGTCGCACTGGGCGACGCCGGTGGTGATGGCGCTCGGCGTCTTCTCGGTGATCTACGGGGCGTTGCTGGCGATCGGGCAGAACGACATCCGCCGACTGATCGCGTACACCTCGATCTCGCACTTCGGATTCATCGTCCTCGGCATCTTCGCGATGACGAGCCAGTCGCAGGCCGGCGCCGCGCTCTACATGTTCAACCACGGCATCTCGACGGCCGCGCTGTTCTTGATCACCGGCTTCCTCATCGCCCGTCGGGGCTCGAAGATGATCAGCGACTTCGGCGGAGTGGAGAAGTCTGCGCCGGTGCTGGCCGGCGTCTTCTTGTTGGTAGGTCTGTCGAGCCTGTCGTTACCCGGTTTGTCGCCGTTCGTCAGCGAGTTCCTGGTGCTGGCCGGCACCTTCACGAAGTCGATAACGGCCGCGGCGATCGCCACGTTCGGCATCGTGCTGGCAGCCATCTACATCCTCTACATGTACCAGCGCACGATGACCGGCCCGGTGCGTGAATCGACCCGTCGGCTTCCCGACCTGAATCTGCGCGAACTCGGAGCGATGGCGCCGCTGCTCGTGCTACTCGTCGTCCTCGGCTTCTTCCCCCGGCCGGCATTGGCAGCGATCAACCCCACGGTTAACTCGCTGCTGCACCATGTCGGTGTGACCGACCCGCCCCCGACGGTCGCACAGCCTGCCGGGACGACCCACGGGGGAGGACTGCGGTGACCCTTCTCGCTGCGCCGGCTTTCCAGGCGCCCAATCTCGCCTACGGCCGGCTCTCACCGCTGCTGATCATCTTCGGCGTTGCGCTTGTCGGCGTCGTCGTCGAGGCGTTCGCACCGCGAGAGCTTCGGTACCAGATCCAGTCGCTGCTCGCGCTGGCCGGGTTGGTCGTGGCGTTCATCAGCGACGTGCTCGTCGCGAGCAGCTCGCCCTTCAGCTCGAGTGCGGGCACCGGCGCCTTCGGCGGTATCGAAGCGCAGGGCGCGATTGCCGTCGACGGCCCCGCCATGTTCGTCTGGGGCATCCTGCTGGTGATGACCCTGGTGAGCGTGCTGCTCGTGGCGGAGCGACGGTTGGAGGGCGGGCTCACCGCCTTTGCCGGCCAGGCGTCCGCGCTGCCGGGGACAGAGGCTGAGCGGGAGGCGTCAGCACGCGGCATCGAACACACCGAGGTCTTCCCGCTGGTGATGTTCGCCGTCGGCGGGATGATGCTGTTCGCCTCCGCGAACGACTTCCTGACGATGTTCGTCGGCCTCGAGGTGTTCTCACTGCCGCTGTACCTGCTGTGCGGGCTTGCCAGGCGCCGCCGGCTGATCAGCCAGGAAGCCGCGATGAAGTACTTCCTGCTGGGTGCGTTCTCATCGGCGATCTTCGTCTACGGCATCGCCATGGTCTACGGCTTCGCGGGCAGCTTCACCTTCGCCGACGTCGACAACGCGATCTCGTCGCGAGTCGGTGCTGACGGCCTGCTGTTGTTGGGGATGGGTCTGATGGGCGTTGGCCTGCTGTTCAAGGTCAGCGCCGCGCCGTTCCACTCGTGGACTCCCGATGTCTACCAGGGAGCGCCGACCGCGATCACGGCGTTCATGTCGGCGTGCACCAAGCTGGCAGCCTTCGCCGCGCTGCTGCGCGTCTTCTACGTCGCCCTGGGCGGTGCCAGGTGGGACTGGCAGCCGGTGGTCTGGATCGTCGCCATCATCACGATGGCGGTCGGCTCGGTCATCGCGATCACCCAGACCGACATCAAGCGGCTGCTCGCCTACTCCACGATCGCCCACACTGGCTTCCTGCTGACCGCCTTCGCGGGTGCCTACCAGGGCACGATCGTGCTCACGAACCAAGTGTCGAGCCTGCAGGCCGTGCTGTTCTACCTCGTGGCGTACGGCTTCTCGAGCATCGGCGCCTTCGCCGTCGTGACCATGGTGCGTGACAGCAGCGGCGAGGCCACCCATCTGTCGCGATGGGCCGGCTTGGGCAAGGAGTCACCCGTGGTGGCCGGTGCGATGGCCCTGTTCCTGCTGTCGTTCGCCGGCATCCCGCTGACCTCCGGCTTCACCAGCAAGTGGGCGGTCTTCACCGCAGCGTGGGAGGGCGGTGCCTGGCCGCTAGTGATCGTGGCCGTGGTGATGAGCCTGGTGGCTGCGTTCTTCTACATCCGCATCATCGTCCTGATGTTCTTCTCCGACCCGGTGGGTGAAGGTCCGACGGTCGTGCTGCCGAGCATGCTGACCTCGGCCGTGGTGACGGTCGGAGCGGCGGTGACCATCCTGCTGGGCGTGGTGCCTCAGCCGGTCCTGGAGCTCGCCCGGCACGCCGGCGAGTTCGTGCGCTAGCGCGACAACCGTGTCGATCTCCGCGCTCGGACTTCCCCTCGTCGACTCGGGGCTCGAGAGCCGGGTGCGGTCCCGGATGGTCGAAGTCGAGTCGTCACTCGCCGGCGCCGTCGAGGCGGACATGGGCGTCGTCAGCGAGGTGGCCCGGCACCTGTTGGCAGCCGGCGGAAAGCGCTTCCGGCCGCTGCTGGTACTGCTCGCGGCCGAGTTCGGCGACCCGCTCGCTCCGGGGGTCGTGCCGGCGGCAGTCGTGGTCGAGCTCACCCACCTCGCCACGCTCTACCACGACGACGTCATGGACCAGGCAGACCTGCGCCGTGGGGCGGTGAGCGTCAACGCCCGCTGGGACAACAGCGTCGCGATCCTGACCGGCGACTTCCTCTTCGCCAGGGCTTCCGACATCGTCGCCGACCTCGGCCCGGCAGCCGTCCACATCCAGGCGCAGACCTTCTCGCGGCTGGTGCAGGGCCAGATTCGCGAGACGGTCGGTCCGCAGGAGGGTGACGATCCGCTGCAGCACTATCTACGCGTCGTCGCTGACAAGACAGGTTCGCTGATCGCCACGTCGGCGCGGCTGGGAGCGATGCTGTCCGGAACCGACGAGGTCATCGAGCGCGAACTGACGCTCTTCGGCGAGCAGATCGGATCGGCCTTCCAGCTGTCGGATGACATCCTCGACGTGTCGAGTGAGGAGTCGGAGTCCGGCAAAACGCCCGGAACCGACCTCCGCGAGGGTGTCCCCACCCTGCCCACGCTGCTGGCCCGGCGCTCTCGCCAGCCTGCGGACTCCAGATTGCTCGAGCTGCTTGCCGGGCCGCTGTCAGACGACACCGAACACGCCGAGGCGCTTCGGCTGCTGCGCGACAACCCGGCGATGGGTCAGGCGCGCGATGAGGTGTGCCGGCGGGCCGACGATGCCCGGGCTCGGCTGGCCACCCTCCCGGACATCCCCGCCCGCCAGGCCCTCTTCGGCCTTTGCGACCTCGTCACCTCCCGCACCTCCTGACCGCCGAGACGCCAAGAAAGCGCCGGTTTTGCCGGCGTGTCGGTGCAGTCGTGACCTCTCGGCAGCGGTTGTGTGCGGGTGCTCAGGACGAGTCAGATGGTCCAGGTGTCCGAACCGGCGATGAGGCTAGCGAGATCGGGCTCCGGGTCGTCGGTGCGCGCAGTCTCGACCTGGGCGCGCACGAGGTCGTCGTACGTCGGCCGCTGGACCGAGCGGAAGATCCCGACCGGCACCTTTGTCATCGACCCGTCGTCGATCCGCGAAATCTCGAACGCCCGGCTCGGGTCGGGGTCGTGGATGTCGTGGACCCACTCCCGGTCGCCGACCTGGACCGGCTCGCCGTGCCGGAGCCGGATCAGCCGGGCCTCGCTCTCATCCTTGTCGCGCAGCATGTCGAATGCGCCGTCGTTGAAGATCGGGCAGTTCTGGTAGATCTCGACGAAGCTGGTGCCGCGGTGGTCGGCTGCCGCCTGCAGCACCTCGATCAGGTGGGCACGGTCGCTGTCGAGCGTTCGGGCGACGAACGAGGCTTCGGCACCGAGCGCGAGCGAGACCGGGTTGAACGGCTTGTCGAGCGAGCCCATCGGCGTGGACTTCGTGATCTTGCCGAGCTCGGACGTCGGGGAGTACTGACCCTTGGTGAGGCCGTAGATCCGGTTGTTGAAGAGCAGGATGGTCAGGTTGACGTTGCGTCGCATCGCGTGGATCAGGTGGTTGCCGCCGATCGAGAGCGCGTCGCCGTCACCGGTCACCACGAAGACCGACAAATCCGGTCGGGACGTCGCCAGGCCGGTCGCGATCGCCGGAGCGCGACCGTGGATCGAGTGCATGCCGTAGGTATCGAGATAGTAGGGGAACCGCGACGAGCACCCGATGCCGGAGATGAAGACGACGTTCTCGCGACGGAGGCCCAGCGAGGGCAGGAAGCTCTGCACGGCGGCCAGCACGATGTAGTCACCGCACCCCGGACACCACCGCACCTCCTGGTCGGACGAGAAGTCCTTACGGGTGGTGGGCTCGTCGGCCCGCGGAACCAGCTGCAGGCCCGACATCGGCTCAATGGTCATCGCGACACCTCCTCGACGATCGTGGTGAAGGCGGCTTCGAGCTCGGCCACGGAGAACGGCACCCCTCTCACCTGGTTGTAGCCCACGACATCGACAAGATAGGTGGCGCGCAGCAGCATGGCCAGCTGACCCAGGTTCATCTCCGGCAGCACCACCCGGTCATAGCGGCTGAGCACCTCGCCGAGATTGGACGGGAACGGGTTGAGGTGGCGCAGGTGCGCCTGCGCGATGTCGAGACCGCGCTCACGGAGCCGGCGACAGGCCGCGCCGATCGACCCGTACGTCGAGCCCCACCCCAGAGCCAGCACGCGGGCCCGAGAGCCGGGGTCCTCGACGAAGACCGGCTCGACCGTATCCGCGATGCGGTCGATCTTCGCCTTCCTCGTCCGAACCATCAGGTCGTGGTTGCGGGGGTCGTAGGAGATGTTGCCGTGACCGTCTGCCTTCTCCAGCCCGCCGATGCGGTGCTCGAGTCCCGGTGTGCCGGGGATCGCCCACGGCCTAGCAAGCGTCTCGGGGTCGCGAAGGTAGGGCCAGAAGTGACCGACACCGTCGGCGCCATCGTGGTTGGGCTGGGTCGCGAACCGCGGGTCGATCACCGGCAGGGCGTCGATGTCGGGCAGCTGCCATGGCTCGGATCCGTTGGCCAGATAGCCGTCAGAGAGCAGCATGACCGGCGTGCGGTAGGTGATCGCAATGCGCACCGCCTCGAGCGCGGCATCGAAGCAGTCCGCCGGCGACCGCGGCGCGACGATGGCCACCGGCGCCTCGCCGTTGCGGCCGAACATCGCCTGGAGCAGGTCTGCCTGCTCGGTCTTCGTCGGAAGTCCGGTCGAAGGCCCACCGCGCTGTACGTCGACGATCACCAGGGGCAGCTCCAGCGTGACCGCCAACCCGATCGTCTCGCTCTTCAAGGCGATGCCAGGGCCGGAGGTGGTGGTGACGCCGAGCGCCCCACCGAAGGACGCACCAAGAGCGGCGCCGATGCCCGCGATCTCGTCCTCGGCCTGGAAGGTCGTCACGCCGAACCGCTTGTGCTTGCTGAGCTCGTGCAGGATGTCGGAGGCCGGGGTGATCGGATACGCCCCGAGGAACAGCGGCAGCCCCGACTGCACCGAGGCGGCGACGAGCCCGTAGCTCAGCGCCAGGTTGCCGGAGATATTGCGGTAGGTGCCGCTGGCCATCGCTGCGGGCTTGATCTGGTACGAGACCGCGAAGTCCTCGGTGGTCTCGCCGAAGTTCCACCCTGCACGGAAGGCGGCCATGTTGGCGTCGCGAATGTTCGGGACCCGCGCGAACTTCGTGCCGAGGAACTGCTCGGTGCCCTCGGTGGGCCGACCGTAGAGCCAGCACAGCAGCCCGAGCGCGAACATGTTCTTCGCCCGTTCGGCGTCCTTGCGGGTGAGCTCGAACTCCTTGATCGCTTCCACCGTCATGTTCGTGAGGTCGACCGGGTGGACGTCGTACGCCCCCAACGACCCGTCTTCCAACGGGCTCGTCGCATAGCCGGCCCGGCCGAGGTTGCGGGCGGTGAAGTCGTGCGTGTCGACGATGACCGTGGCCCCGGGCTCCAAGTCGTTGACATTGGCGCGCAGCGCTGCCGGGTTCATCGCGACCAGGACGTCGGGGGCGTCGCCCGGCGTCAGGATGTCGTGGTCGGCAAAGTGCAGCTGGAAGCTCGAGACGCCCGGCAGGGTGCCGGCTGGCGCCCTGATCTCGGCGGGGAAGTTGGGGAGCGTCGACAGGTCGTTCCCGAACGCGGCGGTCTCTTGGGTGAAGCGGTCGCCGGTCAGCTGCATTCCGTCACCGGAGTCGCCCGCGAAGCGGATGATGACCTGGTCGAGCTGCTCGACCTGCTTGGTCACGTGCGTCCTCGCTGCGGTGGTCGACAAAAGGGTGGTTGGCGAGCGGGCGAAAGCGGGAGAACGGGCGGCCGCCCGATGATTTCCCGTCCTTGGCAGTCTACGCCGTGATCCTTACCAGAGAAGCGCTGACTCAACGGAGCTTGTCCCGATTCAGCGGGAGCGCTGCCCCGCAACCCCTAGGATCGGCTGCCATGAGTCAGCAGCCGCCCGCCGGTCCACCGCTGGGACCGCCGCCAGGCCCACCCCAGGGCCCGCCGCCGGGCCCACCCCAGGGCCCCCCGCCCGGTCCGCCCCCGAGCTACCAGGAGCCGTTCTACCTGCACTCGATGGGACAGGAGAGCGGGCCCTACCGCTACGTCGATCTCCAGCAGATGGCGTTGGCCGGGTCGTTGAAGCCGGAGGCTCCGGTACGGCGAGCGGCCGGCCAATGGTTCCCCGCCAGCCAGGTGCCGGGGCTGTTCTCCGACCGGGAGTGGCTGGTGGCCCTGCTGCTCTCGATCTTCCTCGGCTACTTCGGCGTCGACCGCTTCTACCTCGGCTACACCGGCCTCGGAGTCCTCAAGCTCCTCACCTGTGGCGGCCTCGGCATCTGGCACATCATCGACATCATCCTGATCGCGATCCGGCACCTCCACGACGCAGATGGTCGTCCACTCCGCTGACGGCCTGACCTCGGCTCCCGAGGGCGCGGCTCGCCGGCGCAGCATCAGTGTCGCTGCGCTTGGCGTGGGTGCGATCGTCGCTGCATCGGTGCTGACTCCCCACGACGCCACCGCCGGCCCGGTGATCTGCCCGTTCCGGCTGCTGACCGGGCTGCCGTGTCCCGGCTGCGGACTGACCCGGTCGTGGGTCTTCTGGCTGCACGGCGACTGGCAGGCAGGGCTGGCGGCCAACCCGTTCGGCATCGTCCTGCTGGTCGCGGCTGTCGGTTTCGCCGCGGCCACGGCGCGTGCGCTGGTGAGGCACCGGCCGGTCCCTGCGCTGGAGGATCTCGTACGTCGACGGGCGGTCGGCCTGGTGGTCATCGTCTGGCTCGCCTTCGCCGCCGTACGGATGGTCCTTGTCGCGACCGGCGTTGTCGCCGTTTGATCTCCTGCTTGTGGCTTGTGCGCGAGCCGCAATCCCGCCCTTGTTGTATCGGGCAGCCTGCGAGAAATCTCCCAAACGGCGACGAGGCGCAGTGAACGACGGCATGATGGGCCGCCGCAACATGTACCGCGATGGAGAGGGGACCTTCATGACCACGCCACCCGCCGACGGGTATCCGCCCTACCCGGGCCCTGGCGCGCAACCAGGCGCGAGAGCCAAGGGATTCTTCGGGGCACTGTTCGACTTCAGTTTCGAACACTTCATCACGCCGATGATCGTCAAGGCCGTGTATGTCATCGCGTTCATCGTGCTGACTCTGCTCTGGTTGTTCGTGAGTGTCGCGACGCTGGCACGAGACGGCGGCGTCGGCATCGTCATCCTCATCCTGGGTGCGGTCGTGGCGCTTCTGTATCTCGCGTTCGTCCGGATGACTCTGGAGTTCTACCTCGCCATCGTTCGAATGAGTCAGGACATTCACCAGCGCCTTCCTCGCTAATCCCAGTCACTGGCGGTGGATGGTTGCGATCTACAACTACTGGAGTCCGACTCACCGAGAATCGGACATTTGGGGCATTGACAGGCTCGTTACCCTCCGGATGGAACGATTGTGCCGACACCAACCACCGACGGTTGATCGCCACTGCAAGGGGATGACAATGTCAGAAGCCACACCACCTCCGCCCGCCGAGCCGACCGGGCAGCCACGTCAACAAGGCCCTCGCTACAGCGGAGGCGGCACCAACTCGCTCGCCGCGATGAACGTCTATGACCTGGCGATCATCGCGTGTGGGGTCCTGGCTTTCATCGGCTCGCTGCTGCCCTTCTACACGGTCCATTTCCTGGGCGCCAGTGGCTCCGAGACCGCGTGGCACGGCTTCTGGGGCTGGTTCGCCTGCCTGATCGCGCTGGCCGCGGCGGTGCTGCTCGTGCTGCCCTACCTCGGCGTCCGGTTGACGATCCCTCTTCGCCTGGTCACGCTGGTGATGTTCGTCATCGCCCTGATCTGCGACATCATCGCCGGGCTCACCTGGCCGGGAGCGCCCGCAGGATCCGGCGACGCGACCGGCCACGGGTTCGGCTACTGGCTGAGCCTGATCGTGATCATCGTCGGCACCGCCCTGGCCTTCCTGCGCAAGGACGCCACCGACTGACGGCGACAGTTCTCCGTCACGGCCCTGTCACCTCATGGTGCGGGGCCGTGACCCTTCTCCGCGGGTCTGCGGCAAACCTTGCCCGAGCCCCGCAGGGAGACAGCCCCACTGCCCTACTGTGTGAGTCGCCGTGGCCGTGCCACGGCTTCCACATGGTCGCCGGCCCAGGCACGCTCCTGTCGCCGATGAGCACCGGATCGGAGAGCGCATGCGTCCAGCGGCGGAGAAGTCCCGTCGTTTCCGTCGCCCCTTGTTGGCTGCCGTGGCGGCGGTGACAGCAGGACTGGTCGTCGCCGCTGTCCCTGACGCGCTCGCGGCGTCAGACGGCCGGGCCGGCGGTGGCCGTGCGTCGGCGGCGCAGTCGCACGCGATGCTCGACATCTCGGTGACCAGCGACCGCCAGGACGGCGCGGCATTGGCCGAGCGGCTCGACAGCGCCGGCTACGACATCCATGCCCGCGCCGGAGCCGTCGTACGGGTGCTCGGATCGCCGGCCACGGCCAAGCGGCTCGCGGCAATCCCCGGCGTCCGGGTCGTCGGCACCGCGCACGCCGCCCCAACGGGTCCGGTTCCGCAAGCGCCGGCGAACCAGGACAGCATCCTTCCGCGTCGGCTGAGGGGCAACACCTACCAGACGTACTACGGCGGATACCGCACAGTGTCCGGCTACGACACGTTCGAGTCCGACCTGGCGGCGGCGTACCCCCAGCTCGTGCAGACCGTCTCCTACGGCACCAGCTACAGCGGCGCGAACTCTCTCAACGCCGTGTGCATCACGGCCAAGGCGCAAAAGAGCTGTCAGCTCACTCCCGACGTCCACAAGGCCCGCTTCTTCGTGATGGCACAGATCCATGCCCGCGAGATCGCGACCAGCGACATGGCCTGGCGCTTCATGACCAGGTTGATCGACGGCTGGCATCGCGACCCGCAGACGACCTCGCTGCTGAAGAGCACCGAGGTCTGGATCGTGCCGCAGGTCAACCCCGACGGCGTCGACATCGTCCAGGACGGTATCGCCTCCAAGGGCACCGGCTACGACTCACCGGCCTGGCAGCGCAAGAACGACGACGAGGCGCAGACCCCAGCCGGCGGCTGCAGCTTTGAGGGCGATTGGGCTTTTGCTCAACCCGGCGTCGACCTCAACCGCAACAACGACTTCCAGTGGGGCGGGCAGGGCACCAGCACCGACCCCTGCGATCAGGAGTATCTCGGCATCGCCGCTGACTCCGAGCCGGAGACCACTGCCCTGCAGGGCCTGTTCGCGGAGCTTTTCAAGGACCAGCGAGGCAGCGGCAGCACCGACCCGGCGCCCCTCAACACCACTGGCGCGATGGTCACCATGCACACCGACGCCGGGCTCGTCCTGCTGCCGTGGAGCTACGACAGCACTGTGCATTCTCCCAACGACACCGGGCTGCGGTCGATGGCCTTCCGGCAGAGCTACTTCAACCACTACGCAGCCGGCCAATCCGGTGAGGTGCTCTACAACGCCGCGGGGACCACCGACGACTGGACCTACGCGACGCTCGGGATCGCGTCGTTCACCTGGGAGCTCGACGGCTCGGGCAGTTGCTCAGGCTTCCTGCCGCCGTACTCCTGCATGGACGCCTACGAGACCAACAACCTGCCGGGACTGTTCTACGACGCCGCGGCCGCGCGCCATCCGTACAAGCTGTCCCTCGGTCCGACTATCCTCACCGCGAAGGCCGCACTGGCGAGCGGCTCGGTCACCGTCACCGCGACGGCGGACGACGACGCCTTCGGCACGACGGGTGTGGGGCGGCCAACG
>JAICMS010000055.1 GCA_025929075.1 Propionibacteriales bacterium | reverse complement strand
GACGATTGCGCCGAGCTCTCGAGCCTCGCCCTGGCCAGCGCATCCTCAGCGTCGGCGTCGGAAGCGGTAGGTACGCCGTCCCGCTGGCGACCCAGCTACGCCACGCCCGCGACGACACTGTCGGTGTCGACGGAGCTGTCGAGGCAGTCGACCTCCACCTCGACATGCTGCTGCTAGCCAGGAGACGCGCCGTCAGTCGGGGCGTCCACAATCTCGCCCTCGCGGCGGCAGCGGCGACCGCGCTCCCCTACGCCGACGACACCTTCGACGCGGCCTTCATGGTCTCCGTGCTGGGGCAGGTGCCTGATCCGACGGCAGCCCTCGTCGAGGTACGCCGCGTGGTGCGCCCCAACGGCCGGGTGGTGGTAGGCGAACTCGGTTACGACCCGCACGGTGTCTTCTTCGGCGAGCTCCGCCGGCGTGCACGGACGACCGGCCTCCGCCTCGATGCCAGGTTCGGCGGCTGGACGGGCTACTTCGCGCGATTGATCGTCCCCGGCTGACCGGGGGCTGCAAGGCCCGCAGCAGACACGCGTGCCGCTCGTGAGCCGGTCCCTCCGCCCGCGGCTGCCGACTCGGCACCAGTAGCGCCGGCGGACTCGACCAGCCCCCGCAACGTGCGCATGGTCGCCAGCGAGCCTGGGATCGGCAGCCACAGCGTCATGACGTGGTAGACGAAGATTCCCGGGATCGCGACCGCCAGCGGTGCGCCACTGAGCCACAGGGTCACGGGCAGCGCCACCGCGAGAAGCCCAGCGCCGGCGAGGGGCGCAGTCCGTCGGGTGACCAGCATGCCGGTGGCAAAGCCGACGATCAGCGCGGCCACTTTCATGTGGAAGCCGAACATGGCCAGCCCCGACCATGCCGCGCACGCGTCTCCGGCCCAAAACGCCGCCATCCCTAGCACGGCCGAGTCACGCCGCATCGGATGGAGGAACAGGCGGCGGACCACGTCGATCGACTCCAGGAAGATCCCGATCCCGCCGCGCCATCCCGTGGCGGCGCTGAGCCGGTCGCCGTACCGCCGCGCTAGCCAAAACGCGACCAGGAAGCCCGGCACCGGGATGATCGCCCACGGCAAGGTGAAGCTCGGCGGCGGTTTGTCCAGTCCGAGAGCGAGTACGACGATCGCTGCAGCCGAGCCACCGAGAGCCAGCACGCCATACTCCAGTCCGCCAAACCCAGAGACCCGCACCGACGCCTCTCGCCGGTCCGCGCCGCCGGTCCGTAGAGCGGCGAGGTCGATCTCTGTGGCGCCGTGCGCCAGGAAGCCCCCGAAACCGGCCAGCGCGACAGGCACCATCTGCCGGTGCGGCAGCGACCAGTGCGGGCTGGTCGCGAACATCCCGCGGTAGGCGTGGTGGTAGCCGAGGAACGACACCACCAGCGCACCGACGAGGACGCCGAGCCATGGCCAGTTGACGTTCCTCAGGGCGCCCTCGACAGCCCCGAAGCCGGCAACCCAGGCCAGCCCGAGACCGGCCGCCAGTTGCATCGCCAAGGTGGCCACTAGTAGCGCGACAACGGCGCGCCGGCTGGCATACAGGGCATGTGCCGACAACAATCGCATCGCCGACCTGACACCTCCCGACGGGACGGATCGTCGGCCCAGTTTCCCGGCGGTCTACGCTTCATGCGGGACGCCGCTCGCTGATTGGCCGGCGTCGGGGACGGGTATTCATCCGGGGGCGACGGCGTTCGCGTGAGCGTGCCGAAGCTTGACCGCTGGCCCGAGGAGGCTGGAGTGGCGTTCGACCTGGCCGCACTGATGGCCAGCCGCCACGGAGAGGGGTACCGCCTGCACGCGGACCACCTCAACCGCCAGGTGCCGCGCATGCTGCACGCGATCAACTTCGACACCGCCTACCAGCGCGGCCAGGGCTCGTGGGTCGAGTCCGACGACGGGGTCCGCTACCTGGACTTCCTCTCCGGATTCGGTGTCTTCGCGGTCGGTCGCAACCACCCCGTCGTACGACAAGCGCTCCAGCAGGTGCTCGACGGCGGCCTCGCCGACATGGTCCAGATGGACGCCCCGCTGTTGCCCGGGTTGCTGGCCGAGCAGCTGCTCGAGCGATCGCCGGGGATGGACCGGGTCTTCTTCTGCAACAGCGGCACCGAGGCCGTCGAGGCGGCCCTGAAGTTCGCGCGGGCGGCGACCCGACGTCGGCGCATCCTCTACTGCGACCACGCCTACCACGGCCTCACCGTCGGCTCGTTGTCGGTGAACGGCGGCACTGAGTTCCGCCGGGGCTTCGAGCCGCTGCTCGCCGATGCGCAGGTGCCGTTCGGCGATCTCGATGCGATCGGGCGCGAGCTGCGGCAAGGCGATGTCGCCGCGCTGGTCGTCGAGCCGATCCAGGGCAAGGGCGTGCATGTGGCGCCGCCCGGCTATCTCTCCGCCGCAGCCGAGCTGCTGCACAAGCATGGAGCGCTGCTGGTCTGTGACGAGGTGCAGACCGGCGTCGGTCGCACCGGCGACTTCCTCGCCCACCAGGCGGACAGCGCCGATCCCGACATCGTGACCGTGGCCAAGGCGCTGTCGGGAGGCTTCGTCCCGGTGGCCGCGACGATGGCCAAGAGCTGGATCTTCGACCGCGTCTACTCGTCCCTGGACCGAGCCTTCGTACACGCGTCGACGTTCGCCGGCAACGCGCTGGCGATGGCTGCCGGCCTGGCCACTCTCGCCGTCATCGACGAGGAGGACCTCGTCACCAACGCGCGACAGACCGGCGCGGTGCTCGTCGAGCGGCTCGGCAAGCTCGTCGAGAGCTACGACATGGTGACCGAGGTCCGTGGTCGCGGCCTGATGGTCGGCATCGAGTTCGGCCGACCCCATTCACTGCGGCTGCGTAGCTCGTGGTCGATGCTGCAGGCCGCGCGGCACGGCCTCTTCGCCCAGATGGTTGTCGGCGCGCTCTACCAGCAGCACCGGATTCTCACCCAGGTCGCCGGCGACCACATGGAGGTGATCAAGCTGCTGCCGACACTGGCGGTGAGCCAAGAGGAGGTCGACCTCTTCGTCGACGCCTTCACCGAAGTGATGGACGATGCGCACCGCAGCAACGGCATGGCGTGGGAGTTCGGTCGGTCGCTGGTCCGGCAGGCGCTGGCACGCTAGAGCGCCCTGCCGTCGGCGCGGCAACCCGTCGCCGTACGGCGGCGAAGGACCGCCTCAGTCTGCACCGCTGGAGTGGCCGGGGAAGAGCGACACCGACGGGTTGAGCGCCACGGCCGCGTTGTTGACCGCCGTGGCCACCTCGCCGAAGCCGGTCGCGATCAGCCGCAGCTTGCCGGTGTAGCCGGCGATGTCGCCGGCCGCGAAGACGCGCGGCAGCGCAGTGCGCATGGTTGTGTCGACCATGACGTACCGGTCACGCAGTTCGAGTCCCCACTCCTTGAGCGGGCCGAGGTCAGCGAGGAACCCCAACGCCGCGACGACGGCTTGGGCCTTGACCCTTGTTGCCTCGCCGGTTGCCACGTCGGTGACCTCGACCGCCTCGACCCAGTCGTTGCCGATCACCTGGGTCACGTTGGCCGGGATGCGCATGTCGACAGGCAGCTGGCGCACCTTCTCCACCGTCGAGACGGCTGCCCGGAATTTCTCCCGACGATGCACGAGCGTGACCGACCTGGCGACGGTGGGCAGATGCAGCGCCCAGTCGAACGCGCTGTCGCCGCCGCCCACAACCACGACGTCCTTGTCGCGATACTGCTCGAACGACGAGACGAAGAACGTCAGACCGCGGCCCTCCCACCCCTCCCCGGCAGGCAACGGCCGGGGAGTGAACTTGCCGATGCCCGCGGTGAGCACCATCGCGCCGGCCTTGACCGTCGAGCCGTCATCGAGTCCGACGTTCAGACCGGTGACCTCGCCGTCGTCCCCCACCTCCGATTGCAGGCTGGACGCGGTCCGGCCCAGCAGATAGGTGGGGTCGGCGCTGGCCGCCTGCTCGACGAGCCTGTCGACGAGGTCGCGCCCCTTGACGGCGGCGAACCCGCCGACGTCGTAGATGTCCTTCTCGGGGTACATCGCCGTGACCTGGCCACCGATCTCGGGCAGCGAGTCGACGAGCGCGACGCTGAGCCCCCGGAAGCCGGCGTAGTAGGCGCCGAACAGCCCGACCGGTCCGGCGCCGACGATCAACAGGTCGACGTCGAGCTGGCTTGCCGGCGTTGCGCCGGCAGCCGCGCGTGCCTCGTCGGTCATCAGACGTCACCGCCTCTCGCCGGGGCGCTTTCCCGCGTCAGCCTAGCGGTCGGAGCCGCTGCGGGGATGGCCTCTCGACTGGGAGGTTTCCGCGAGATGTGGCGGTCCAGATCGACGGAAACCTCCCAGTGACCGACGATGGAGGTGCGTTGACGCCATCCTGGCGGGAGGAGGTGAGGGCGAGTGAGGCTCGAGGACGTGGTTCGGCTGGCGTTCGAGCTGCCTGAGGTGACCGAGAGCGAGAGCCGCGGCAACCGCACGTGGTTGGTGGCCGGCAAGATGTTCGCCTGGGAGCGGCCGTTCAGCAAGGCCGACATCAAGAGGTACGGCGACCAGGAGCCGCCCGCCGGACCGATCCTGGCGGTCCGGGTGGCCGACCTCGCCGACAAGGAAGCCGTGCTGGCCACCAACCAGAGAGGCTTCTTCACCATCCCCCACTTCGACGGCTATCCGGCCGTGCTGGTCCAGCTGGACAGGGCAACCACCAAGGAAGTCCGCGAAGCACTGCTCGACGGCTGGCTGGCCCGCGCACCGAAGCAGCTCGCCGACGACTTCCTGTCCCGTTCCTGAGCCGACCGCCCCCGGCATGCGCGCTGACGGCCGCCGCCCCCATCAAACAACCGCCGAGGTCAGCCGGCGACGGCTTGCTGGACCTGCTCGACGCCTTCACGGACACTAGCGATGGTCTGCTCAGGCACCGCCCGCTCCATCTCCTGCTTCGCGAGCACGACGAGCGCTCCGGCGCCGCCGGTGAGCGCACCGCCGACCAGCAGGGCCGCGGCCCAGTCGGGCATTACGCGGCGCAGCAGCAGTCCGACGCCGGTCACGGTCGCAGCGACCCCCAACAAGCCCGCCACACCGGCGACACCCAACAGCCCGGCTCCTGCTCCGGCGTGCTTGACCTTGTCCTCCAGCTCGGTCTGTGCCAGCTGGATCTCCTGCCGGATCAACCGGGAGATCTGCTCGGTGACGCCGCCCAGCAGGTTGGCTACCGGTGAACCGGTCGGGCTCACGGGTTGGCTGGTCATGACGCACTCCTCCGGGCTCGACTCAATCGGCTCCTACCGCGATACCCGAGGACCCACCCGCCAAACTGCGCGCAGGCTCCCATGCTCTCTCTCAAACGCCACCTCCAGCCGGCCCGCCACAAAGGTGTCCATCGGCAATGCCGCCCGGGGCTTTCGGCCCTGTGGCGTGCGAGGTCAGCGGCGGAGAGTGAGTGGTGAACGGAGCCACCGGCTCCCGCCACAAGGAGGATTCACATGCGCCGCAAGACATTCGACGCACTTCTCGCTCTCGGTGGCGTTGTCGTCGCAGCCGTCCTGCTCGTCGCCGGCGCCCTCTTGACGTGGGGCCACTCCTTCGTCAACACCGAGGTCCACAACCAGCTCGCCGCCCAGAAGATCTTCTTCCCGCCGGCGGGGAGCGATGCGCTGACGGCCAGCCCGGAGATCGCGAAGTACGTGTCGCCGTACGCCGGCCAGCAGCTCACCAACGGCCAGCAGGCCGAGGTCTACGCCGACCACTTCATCGCCGTACACCTGTCTGAGATCGGCGGCGGCAAGACGTACGCACAGCTGTCGGCCGAGTCGCTCGCCAAGCCCAATGACGCCGCCCTCGCGGGCCAGGTCCAGACGATGTTTCGCGGCGAGACCCTGCGCGGGCTGCTGCTGAACGGCTACGCCTTCTGGAAGATGGGCCAGATCGCGATGATCGCCGCGGTCGCCGCGTTCGCCGGAGCCGGCCTGATGCTGCTCCTGTCGGTGCTGGGCCTCTGGCACAGCCGCCGGGTGTCGCCGGAGCAGGAGGTGCTGGCTCGACACCAACGGGAGCCGGTCGCCGTCGCCAACTGACCGCTTCGCAGGCCGAAGGGCCCGGCCTCGGCTCGGGCCCTTCGTCTTGCCCGGCGATCGCGAGCGGTCGGACTAGCCCGCGGCGCCGGTTTGTCGCCGACGTCCTCGGGTACTCCCCGCCCATGGCCGTCCTCAACCTCGTGCTGGACCGGCCACCCGCCGACGTCTGGTCAGTCCTCCGAGACGGCCACTCCTACGCCGAGTGGGTGGCCGGCACCCAACAGATCCTCGGCGTCGACGCGACCTGGCCGGAGGTCGGCAGCAAGCTGCGGTTCCGGGCCGGCATCGGGCCGCTCGCCTACGAGGACAAGACCGTCGTCCGCCGGCTGGAGTCCGACCGGCTTGAGTTGGAGGCGTTCGCAGGGCCGATTGGCACGGCACGGGTGTCGATCGAGGTGCATGCCTGGGGCGAGAAGCAGGCACTTGTCATCATCGACGAGCATCCGCTGACTGGCGTGGCGGCCAGGTGGCACAACAGCCTGATGGAGGTGCTGTTGCGCGTTCGCAACCGACGGATGGCCGCCAGCCTGAAGAGCATCGTCGAGGAGCGCCACCCGCCGCACTGACCGACAGGTGTGGTCAGCGCATCAGCCAACGGGTGAGGCCGGCCAGTGCGGTTTGCGTGCGTAGCTGCCGCCCCCGGATCGCCGCCCGAGCAGCGTTGGCGCCGCAGGCCCCGTGCACCGCTCCGCCGGGGTGCGCCGACGCCGATGCGAGATAGAGGCCGGCGATCGGAGTTTCCGGCCGGCCGGTGCCCGGCGTCGGGCGGAACACCAGCTGTTGGTGAATCGACGTCGTGCCGCCGTTGATGGCCCCGCCGACGAGGTTGGCGTCATGCCCGTGCAGCTCCCCAGGGCCGCTCACCTCGCGCGCCCGCACCCGGCCGGTGAACCCGGGCGCGTACCTCTCGATCTGCTCCTGGATCCGGTCAGCGAACCGCTCGGTCTCACCGGCGTCCCATCGGCCGCTCAGCCCGGCATCGCCGGCGTCCCCACGGACCGAGCGCGGCACGTGGGTGTACGCCCACACCGCCTCCGTCCCTGCCGGCGACCGGGTCGAGTCGGCCGTCGTCATCTGGCCGAGCAGCAGGAACGGCCGGTCCGGCACGCGGCCCATCGCGATCTGCGCGGTGTACTGCGTCATCTCGTCCATGCCGGCGCTGACGTGCACTGTCCCCGCACGTCCGACTTCCGGCGCCGTCCACGGCACCGCGCCGTCGACCGCCCAGTCGACCTTCACCGTCGAGTAGTCCCACTGGAAGCGCCGGAGGTCGTCGCGAAGGCGTGCGGGCAGGTGGTCCCAGTTCACCAAACCGCCGTACAGCTGTGGGGCGTCGACATCGGCGAGCACCGCCTGGGTCGCATCGATCTCCTCCCCATCGGCGACTCGTACGGCGACAGCCCGCCAGTTCCTCACAACGACTTCCTCCACCCGACGACCGCAGACCAGCCGGCCGCCATGGTCCTGCAGGCGGTTGACAAGCGAGGCCGTCAGCTGACCGGCGCCGCCTTCAGGCACCGGGAACCCGACCTGCTGACCGAGCATCGACAGCAACCAGCCGAAGGCCGAGCTGCCCGCCGACTCCGGCATCAGGTCAGCATGCAGCGCGCAGCCGGCGACGAGCAGCGACCCCGGGCCGCTGAACTCCTCCTCGGCCAGCCGCCGTACCGGCAGCGTCGCGAATCGGCCGAACCGCAACAGCCCGGTCGGTCCCAGGTGGGCCGCCAACTTTGCCGCCGCCATGACGGGCGGGAACGGCACGAACAGCATCGACAGCAGCTCTGACCCGATGCGCTCCCACAAGCCGTAGAGGCGGCGCCACGCCTCACCGTCGCCAGCACCCAGGGCCTCGAGTCCGGAGACCGTCACGTCGATGTCACGGTCCAGGATCGCGGCCCGCCCGTCCGGGAGCGGATGCGCGAGCACATGTGGGGCGTGCCGCCAGGTGAGCCCGTGCTTCTCCAGCTCAAGGGACTGAAGCGGCGCCGAGGCGGCGCTGAGCGGATAGAAGGCACTGCACAGATCACGCACAAACCCATCGGCCGGCCCGTCGTCGCTCTTGACTGCCCCACCCGGTTCGGGCTGCTCCTCGACGACCAAGACCTCCCACCCGGCGTCGACGAGCAGGTTGGCTGCCACCAAGCCGTTGGGTCCGGCCCCGATCACCACCGCGTCAGCCATGACGCCGACCCTCGCCCGCGGCCGGGTCGGCGGGTGGTGCCACGACAGCACATCTCCCGACGGCGCAGCGGCTCCCGTTCACCGGCTTGGAGTACCCGCCCCGCTCGCCCTCAAGCCGGACCGGCGGTCAGTCGCAGACATAAGCCTCGGCGCACCGGAATGTCGCCCAGCCCAATGGGTATCGGAACGCTCAGGCTCGCGAGGGGGACACCAGCCGTCGCGGGAGTCACGTCATCGAGGTCGGAGCCGACGCCATGCACCTGCCGCGGCCACGCGGACCGATAAGCGCCGCCGTACACGACCGGTTGGCCACCCAACATCACCATCCTTCGACCCTGAGCCTCACAACCGGTCAGGCCGTCGAGCGCGCACTCCTCGATGTGGCCGACCCAGTCACCGACGACGACTTCCAACTGACGCTGTGCATGCTCTATGAGCTGCACTACCGAGGTTTCGACGGCGTCGATGACGCGCTCGAGTGGGCGCCTTCGCTGCTCGCCGTACGCCGACAGCTCGAGCACCGGCTGGAATCGGCGCTGCGCGGGCTGTGTCCAGCTCCCGCCGAGCCGGCCGATGGGTTGGTGGTCCAGGCACTCACCGACGTCACTGCAACCGATCGGCGGCCGGAGATGTCGTCGTACCTCAGCCGCGAAGGGAGCCGCGAGCAGTTCGAGGAGTTCCTCGTCGTCCGCAGCCTGCAGCAGCTGAAGGAAGCCGATGCCCAGACGTGGTTGATCCCCCGCCTCAGCGGTCGGGCCAAGGCCGCACTCATCGAGATCCAGATCGACGAGTACGGCAATGGGCGGACCGGCCACCTGCACTCCGAGCTCTACGCGCTCGCCATGCGGGCTTGCGGGCTCGACAGCACGTACGGCGCCTTTCTCGACCGGATTCCAGGCCATGCCCTGGCCGTCGGCAACACGATGAGCATGCTCTGTCTGCACCGGCGACTGCGTGGCGCAGCCGCCGGCTACTTCGCCGCTTTCGAGGCCACCTCCTCGATCCCCAGTCAGGGCTACGCCGACACTGTGGCGCGGCTCGGCTTGCCTGCCGAGGCCGCCGTCTACTTCAGCGAGCACGTCGAGGCCGATGCTGTGCACGAGCAGCTGGCGATCCGCAACCTGTGCGGCGGACTGGTCGACGCCGAGCCAGCGCTCGCTGGCGACGTGCTGTGGGGGGCGCGCCTCTGCATGGCACTCGAGGACCTCGCGGCAGACCGCTACCTCACCGCTTGGCAATCCGGCCAGACGTGTCTGCTGCCCGACCCGACGGCGGACGCATCCGAGCTCGCGATGCCAACCGACCGCATCGACCTGCAGGGAGGACGGCGTGCCAGTCCGTCTGTTGCCTGAGCCCGGTGCCACTGCCGATGTCGAGGTGGAGCTCTGTCCGGATGGACCGATGCTCGTCCGCGGCCCGGTGACCGTGGTCGACGAGGACGGCACGGTGACCCGCTCCACTCGTCCGGTCTCCGCGTTGTGCCGATGCGGCGCTAGTCGACGCAAGCCGTGGTGCGACGCCACGCACAAGCTTCTTCCCGACAGCACCCGAGGAAGGACCATTCCCACATGAGAGCAGTGACCTGGCAGGGCAAACGCGACGTGCGGGTGGAGACTGTTCCCGATCCCGGCATCGTCGACCCCACCGACGCCATCGTGCGGGTGACGAGCAGCGGCATCTGCGGCTCCGACCTCCACCTGTACGAGGTGCTGGGTGCCTTCATGCGGCCCGGCGACGTCCTGGGCCACGAGCCGATCGGCGTCGTGGAGGAGGTCGGCAGCGACGTCTCGAATGTGTCGCCGGGCGATCGAGTGGTCGTCCCGTTCCAGATCTCGTGCGGCAGCTGCTTCATGTGTGAGCAGCGGCTCTACTCCCAGTGCGAGACCACCCAGGTGCGCGATCAAGGGACCGGTGCGGCACTGTTCGGCTACTCGATGCTGTACGGCGAGGTCCCCGGCGGCCAGGCGGAGTACCTCCGGGTGCCACACGCCGACTTCACCCACATCCGCGTTCCACCAGGCCCGGCCGACGACAGGTTCGTCTACCTCTCCGACGTGCTCCCCACTGCTTGGCAGGCCGTCGAGTACGCCGACGTACCGAAGGACGGGTCGCTCGTGGTGCTCGGCCTCGGACCGATCGGCGACATGTCATGCCGGATCGCCCAGCACCGCGGCGCGGCTTCGGTGATCGGGGTCGACCTGGTCCGCGAGCGACTCGATCGAGCAGCCGCTCGCGGCGTGACCACGATCGACCTCAACGAACATGCGCGCGACCTGGCTGACGTGGTGCGTGGCCTGACTCACGGCCGCGGACCGGACGCCGTGATCGACGCCGTCGGGCTGGAGGCGCATGGCGCGCCGATGGCTCGTGGTGCGCAGCAGATGACCGGCATGCTGCCGGACGCGCTCGCCAGGCCGCTGATGAAGAAGGCCGGCATCGACAGGCTCAGCGCCTTGCATACCGCGATGGAGCTGGTGCGGCGCGGGGGGACCGTCTCAGTGATCGGCGTCTACGGTGGCGCCGCAGATCCCATGCCGTTGATGACGATGTTCGACAAGCAGATCCAGATCCGGATGGGGCAGGCCAACGTGAAGCGCTGGGTTCCGGACATCCTTCCGCTGCTCGTCGACGAGGACCCGCTCGGTGTCGACGACTTCGCCACCCACCGGATGCCGCTGGAGCAGGCGCCAGAGGCCTACGCGATGTTCCAGCAGAAGGCTGACGGTATGGTCAAGGTTTTGCTCAGCACGTCGTGAGCCCCGACAGTGCATCCCAGCCGTTCCGCTGGGTACCGAGCGAGAGCCCCCGGGACGGTGGCCCGGAGATCCTCACCGGACAGCCGGCGGCGCCGGGATGGAGCAGAAGAGGGGGCGCAGTGGAGGAGCAGCCGAAGGCCCGCGGCGGACCGTTGTATCCCTCGCGCCATGCCGCCCTGTTCCATGCCGGCCCCGACGAGTTCGCGGCAGTCGCCGTGCCCTACCTCGTCGACGCTGCGCGGAGCGGCGAGCGTGTCGTGGCGGTGATGACCGACCAGACGCGTGATGTCGTGGCGACCGGGCTGCCCGACGACGTGGACGTCGAGTTCGCAGATGCCCACGCGTGGTACATCACCCCTGGCCAGGCGATGCGTCGCTTCGACGAATACCTCAGCCAGCGAGAGGCTTCCGGCCAGCCGGTGTCGATTCTGGCCGAGCCGGTCTGGCCCGACCATGACTTGATCCGCCGCCGGGCGTGGCACCGCTGCGAGTCCCTCTGGCGGCTGAGCGCGCCACCAGATGCCGTCTCGCTGCTGTGCGCCCACGACATCCATCGACTCAACCCGGGGATCGTGGAGACCGCTCGCCGTACCCACCCTTCAGTGATCACCCCATCGGGGCGGGAGCCGAGCACCGGCTACACAGAGCCGAGAGAGCTGTGCGACGAGCTAGCGGCCGGCGAGCTGCCGGCCCCGGGCGGAACGCTGTCGATGATGGACTTCGACATCGGCGACCTGGCCGCGGTGCGGAGCTTCGTGGCGCGGATGGCCCGACTGGCGCGACTGGCCGTCCACCGGGTCGACGATGTGGTGACGGCGGTCAACGAGGTCGCGCTCAATGCCGTCGTTCATGGCGGTGGCCACGGCTGCCTGCGGTGTTGGCGGGACCCGTGGCAGCTCATCTTCGAGGTCCAGGACCGAGGAGACGGTCGGCCCGACCAACTCGCCGCCTATGTCCGGCCACGACGTGAGTCGCTGCTCGACTCCGGCCTCGGCCTGTGGATCGCCAACCAGTGCAGCGACGTCCTGGAGGTCCGTGACGGCCCCGGATGGCTGGTCCGGCTCTATACCTTCCTCCGGGCTCCGGTGGCGCCTGCGGCGAACTGACCGTCGCTGTCGAGAGGGTCCAGCATGACAAGTCATGACAGCCGACCAAGACTTTGGTTGACCGGACCGTAACCGCCCTCAGCCACAGTCGGCGAACGTGACCTTTCTCATGCCTGGCCAGCGCGCGGACCCGCTTCGGCAGCGGTTGACACCTGTTGACAAGGCTCGCGAAGTCGGTCCGGGGCGACGAAATTCGTTCTTCCAAAGCGCCCTGAAGGCCCATTACCTTCGCACTACGGCCCACGAAGCGGGAGTTTCGGTCGCCTTTCCGGAGACGACACGGGTCGAGGATCACATCCCAGGCGCGGTGCGCCTCATGCAGAGCACGGTCTCCGGGGGCCGTGCTCTGCGGTCGTTCTGGCCCGGTTTGCCGGCGGGTGGCGGGGGTACCAGTTCGTCCTGCCGACGAAGGAGTTGACATGGGCACCGCCCTTTGGATCGTCCTCGCGATCATCATCGTGCTGATCATTGCGGCGATCGTGGCCTTCATGGTCCGTGGCCGGGCCACCCACCGCCGCCGTCAAGCCCGCAGCATCCGTGAGGGAGCGGCTGAGCGTTCGACCGACGTCGAGCGCCAAGAGGCTGACGCGGCGCAGTCGGCTGCTCAGGCTCGCGCCGCCCAGGCCGAAGCCGATGCGAAGGCCGCCGAGGCGGACCGGCTCCGCACCGAGGCGAAGGAGCGCGAACGGACCGCCACCGGCGCCCGCTCCGACCTGGACGCCGAGTGGCAGCGCGCCGACGAGCTCGACCCCGAAACCCGGGGCGGCGACGACTAACTTCCAGACACCGCCCGCTCGGCGAATTCGGACATTCGGACCCGCCAAACGCCGGATACGGGATATCTGGATCAGATGTGGGCGGTGAGCCAGAGGCCCACGACGGCGAGCACGAGGCCGACCGGCACGGTGAGCGCGCCCAAGGTCGTGAACGTCCGCAGCGAGGGCGTCAGCCCGTGTCCGGCGAGCACCCGGCGCCAGAGCAGCGTGGCGAGCGAGCCGGGGTAGGTCAGATTCGGCCCCACATTGACGCCGATCAGTATGGCGAGGAGCATGACCGGGCCGACCGCGGCCGCCGGTGTCATGAGCACCAGCAGCGCGGGCAGGTTGTTGACGGCGTTCGCGAGGACGGCCGCGACCACGGCGGCGGCAAGGAGGGCGCCGAGGCTGGACGAGCCGGGGACCAAGTGGTCGACCCAGCCGCCCAGCCCTCGCTCCACTGCGGCGCGAACGACCAATGCCAGCGCCATCACGAAGCAGAGGAACGGCAGGTCGACCGCCCCGGCGATCGCGGTGACCGCGACCAGCCCGTTGGCGAGGGCATGAGTCCCGAGCACCACGCAGGCGCCGATGGCGACCCAGTACGGCGCGACCCCGACGAACGACGTGGCCACGAAACCGGCAAGGGTCACCACGAGCACGCCGACAGCGAACCTCGGCGTCTCGATCGACGGCTGGCCGTCGTCAACCGGAGCGGGGTCGACCGCGAGGTCGGAGCGGAAGAAGGTCCGGAAGACGACGTACTCGACGGCGAGTACGACGACCCACGGCAGCAGCATGAGCCCGGCAAAGTGCGCCAGGGTCAGGCCGCTGGCGGCCAGTGCGAGCAGGTTGGTCAGGTTGCCCATCGGTAGCAACAGCGAGCCGGAATTGGCCAGATGACCGCTGGCATAGACGTAGGGCCGCGCCGGGAGTCCGAGCCGACCGGCGGTCGCCAGGACCACCGGAGTCAGGAGGACGACTGTTGCGTCGAGGCTCAGCACGCAGGTGACCGCCGCCGACAACGCGAACACCGCGATCAGCAGCCGGTCCCCGCTCGTGCTCCGACCGGCGAGCCAGTTCCCGGCCGCTGCGAAGAGGCCTTCCACCGCGCAGAGCCGCGCGAGCACCAGCACCGCCGCGAGGAAAACCAGCACCGGCCACAGACTCGTCGCCTCGTCGGCTGCCTGCCCGGGCGTGAGCACACCGGAGGCGAGGAGCAACAACGCCGCCGGACCCGCGACCAGCACCTCCGGCAACCCGTGCGGCCGCACGACGGCCGCGACCAGGACGGCAGCCAGCAGCACGAGTGCCAGCGCCTCGCCAAACATGACCGGAACCTACAAGCCGGCCGGCAGACGAGGCCGGCCGACACCGCTGTGAGAAGGTCGAAGCATGGTCGAGCGACTCGGACAGGAAGAGGCCGCGAGCGGGCTTTGTGAGTACGTCGACGAGTCGCCCTCCCCATTCCACGCCTGCCGGACAGCCGCTCGCGACCTGGAGTCGGCCGGCTTCAGCCAGGTCGACGAGACGGCCGCCTGGCCGAGTGAGCCGGGCCGGCATTTCGTCGTCCGCGGCGGGTCCCTCGTCGCATGGAGCACCGAGCACGCCGACGGCTCAGCAGCCACTCCCTTCCGCGTCGTCGGTGCCCACACCGACAGTCCGAATCTGCGCATCAAGCCTCGCCCCGACCTCTCCCGGGCCGGCTGGCAGCTCCTCGGCGTCGAGGTGTACGGCGGCGCACTGACCAATTCGTGGCTCGACCGGGACCTGGGGCTGTCGGGCCGCGTCGCCGTCCGCGAGGACGACGGGGTCGGAAGCCGGCTGATGCGCGTCGACGAACCCGTCCTCCGGGTGGCTCAGCTCGCGATCCACCTGGACCGCGACGTAGCGAAGGACGGCCTGAAGCTCAACCCCCAGCACCATCTGTCGCCGATCTGGGGCGTCGGCACAGAGCCCGGCGACTTCCGTCGATTCCTGGCAGCCCAGGTGGAGGCCGAGCCGGAGGACGTTCTCGGCTGGGACGTGATGACCCACGACCTCACGCCTTCTCGCCGCATCGGCCGCGAGCAGGATCTCCTGGCTTCTCCGCGGCTCGACAACCTGGCCACCTGCTACGCCGGTCTACAGGCGATGCTCGCCGCCGTCGACAGTCCTCCCGT
>JAICMS010000149.1 GCA_025929075.1 Propionibacteriales bacterium | reverse complement strand
GGGCGGCACCTTGAAGATCAGCCAGCCACCGCCGGCGTCGACATGCGGTTGCCTCAGAACGTCAGCGAGGAACGCGCGATCAGCTTCCCCATCACGGCTGTACACGATGACATGGCTGCCGATGATCATGTGTGCTGACACTACGCGGTGGAATGGACGGGTCGTTGCCAACGATTGCCGCCACCTTGTCTATGACGGGACGCCGGTTGACGTCTACCCAGAGCAGACAGGTTGTAGCGCTCCTTTGAACATCCGCGCGAGTTCTCGCCCAGGTCACGGACGGGCTCGAGCCGGCACACTGGCCGCGATGGCAAGCGTCCATCTGTCGAGCGGTGAACTCGTGGCCAGGCATGACCCGTCACCCCGCGCCCTTGCCGCGGTCGAGACAGCCGTAGTCGAGCGTGCCGACGACTGCCGTGCAACGACAGCGCGAATGTGGCCGAAGGCGACAGCCGATCTGCCGCAAAGGACGTCGCCTTCGACCAGTCTCGGACTTCACTGCCGGCATCGGCCACATCCGCTGGAGGGTGGCTAGGGCGGGAGTAGCGTGGTGGTGTGGTGAAGGGCAGCGAGCCCAAGACTGGCACGTTCCTTGGGATCCCGTACGACTGGCGCCGGCCGACGAAGGAACGGTTCAAGCAGCGGCTGTGGAACCCCGACGAACCCCGTGTCGTGACGCCGAGGGCGTTCGGCTGGGGTTACGACGTCAACTTCTATCGCTTGTTCCACGGGCGACGGGGCAAGCGAGACTGAGCCCGACCGCGACTCGGCCGGTGCGCGCAGCCGCCCGGCACATTCGCGGTTGCACCGTCGGTCTCAGCGCCGGGGGATGCCTGTCATCCTGCTGATCACCGCATCGAAGACGCGGTCGGGCAGCGCCGCGCGCGCGGTGATCGCCAGCCTCGCATTGGCGCCGACCGGGTAGCGGGTTCGCGGCCGCCGCGACTCGACGGCCTTCACGACAGCATCGGCGACGACGGAGGGGGCCGACCGGCGCCGGCCGGCCTGCGCCAGCATGGCAGCCATCGCGTTGGCCTGATCGGCGTACGGGCCGGAGCTTGAGCTGGCGCGCAGCTTGTCGGCGGCGATCGCGCCCCACTCGGTCTCGATCGACCCGGGCTCGATGACGACGACCCTGATCCCGAACGGCTCGACCTCCATCCGCAGACAGTCGCTCAGCGCCTCCAGCGCGAACTTCGTTGCGTGGTACCACCCGCCGAGCGGTGTGGTGATCCGCCCGCCCATCGACGAGATGTTGACGATGGTTCCGAAGCGCCGTTGCCGCATATGAGGCAGCACCAGCCGGGTCAGCTCGGCGGCGCCGAAGACGTTGACCTCGAACTGGGCTCGCGCCTCCGCCATCGGCACGTCCTCGATGGCGCCGTACGAGCCGTAGCCGGCGTTGTTGACGAGTACGTCGATGCGGCCGGTCTCGCCGACGATCCGGGTCACGCCAGCAGCCAGTGACGCCTCGTCGGTGACGTCCATGCTCAGCACCTGGATGCCGTCGTCGGCCAGGCTCTGCATCCGCTCGACGCGGCGGGCCGCGCCGTACACGGTGAAGCCGCGACGGTGCAGCGTACGGGCGGTCTGCTCGCCGATCCCCGACGACGCGCCGGTGACGAGGGCGGTCCGACTGCTCATGGGTGGCTCTCCATTCAGGCGCTAGGCGGTGCGCTCTCGCCAGTCAACCGCACGTCGCCGTACGCAGCCGACCTGACCAAGCCCGCCGAGACGTCACCAACGTCGCGACACGCCGACAAAACCGGCGCATTCTTGCCGTCTCGGCGGGAAGGAGCGGCGGGGAGGACCGGCGGGGCGGGCGGCGTCTGGGCGGGAAGGGGGGAGGGGGATGAGGGGGACTAGTGCGAACGGGCTAGAGAAGGAATGACCCGGTTGGGCCAGCCAAATTTGTCCGTTTTCCGGCCATCATCACCTGTATGGACTCGAAAAGGTTTCACGTCCTCCGGGAGGCGGTACGGCGGCAGGCACCGCCACCGCCCCGGGAGGAGCTGCCGGATCTCGGTGAGCACTATCTCAAGCAGCTCCGCGAGCTGGGGCTCTTCGCCGACCTCGACGTCGTCACCACTGACGACGAGGACCAGCTCATCACGGCGACCTGCCAGTTCCCCGACGACCTCTCGGCCGAGACGGTCGCCGCGGAGCTCGAACGACTCTGGGGGCAGGACATGCGGCACCCGTTCTGGGAGGCGCACTCCATCTCCACGGAGCCGGGCGAGGTCGCTCTCGAGGCAGCCACCAGGTTCGGCAGCGACGGACCGTACGTGACCGTCAAGGTCGTCGCCCAGCGCAGTCCGATCCCGCGTCAGCGCCGCTACGGCTCGCGGATCTGACCGGCCTCGCCGCGCCGCGTGGGTGCGGCAGGTGGAACGGACGCGCGGGAGGCGCTCGGATCCACCACGGCCGGCCGGTGACCCGCTTGCCAGGTGCGTAGGGATAAGACCAGCGTGCACGTCGTCGTACGCCGTCAGAGCGAGGCTCGGCGCGGCAGACTTCGTCGTGCGCGGCGGGCCAGGCCGACGACCCGGTCGGTGACCCCGCCACGCCCGGCCCGGTCGACCAGTCCGCCAGCGAGGCCGCCGAGCCGGCGGCGGGCAGCGTCGCGTTCGAGCGTGCGCGCGCGCACCGTCTGCAGCATGGTCGCGATCGTCTCGACGGCCACGCTGAGCAGCTCCGCGTCCGTGACGTCGTCGGGATGGTCGGCGGCGGTGTCCCCGTCGCCGGGAAGCAGGTCGTCGAGGTCGCCATGGATCACGAAGCCGGACCTGGCCAAGTAGTCGACGGTCTGGCGGGAGCGGTCCACCACCGCCCCGGCCTGCTCCGGCCGCAGCCCGAACCGCCTTCCCCCGCGCGGAACCAGCACCTCATGGGCCAGGTAGTTGCGCACCCAGCGAGACGCCTCCTTGGCGCCCGTGACCGGAGGTTCGAGCTGCTCGTTGACCCGGCGTAGCAGCTCCGCTTCGGCAACGCCGAGCGACTCGTTCGGGCGGGCCACCGTCAGGTCGCACAGTCCCTCTGGGATGCCGCACGTCGCCGCGAAACGCTCCCACAGCGTCTCGGGACTGCGTGGCGAGCGCGGCATGGTGACGATGTGGACGTGGTCGGGGGCAACGCCATTCGTCCACCGCCCCAGTACGCCAACGGGGTCGATCGTGCGCCAGCTCCAGTCGCTGAGCGCGCCGCCGTGCTCCTTGGGCTTCCACTGCGACAGCGGCGTCTTCAGCATCCATTTGACGTGCTCCTGCCACACCGCGGGCAGTTGGCTGACGAAGTCGCGGGCGGTGAAGACCAGATGCACGTCGGCGGGTGCGAGGTCGGCGATCCCGCGGGCGGCCTGCTCCGCGGTCGCAGCACCGAAGAGCTCGTGGCTGATGATCGCTGTCGGGCCGTGCCAGTGGCGCACCTCGTCCACGAAGTGCTGCCAGCCGCGTGACGCCTCGGCCGGCAGCTTCTTCAGCCGCGGATGGTCGAGCAGCGCGAGCCGGGCGTAGACGTGCTCCTGCCAGCGTTCACCGACGTAGAGGATCCCGGCCCGCGCGAGCCGGTCGCGGTTGCCGACCAGGATGTCCTGCAGGTAGGTGGTGCCGGTCTTCGGTGCGCCGATGTGGAAGAAGACTCGCTCTGTCACGTGCGGTCCGTCCCTGACCGGGTCACAGCGTCTTGGCGTAGGAGTCAAGCAGCTCACGCAGCCGCTGCTCGTCACGGTCGGCCACGGGGATCAGCAGCTCCTGCACGATGTCGGTCAGCTGGGCGACCCGCAACGAGAGAGCGCGTTGCTCCTGCATCTCCTGCTCGAGCGCGTCGACCCGCTTCTTCAGCCCACTCAGGCGTCCGGCCATTGCGTCCATCCCGTCTCGCATCGACATCGCGCCGGTGGCGACCTTGCGCATCAGGCTCGTGCGCTTGCCGGCCTTGGTCGCTCCCTTGTTCGGCTTGCTCATCGCTGCCACACCACCTTCATCCTGCACAGGTAGGGATCTTCACCGTCGTACGGCGACAGGCCGGTGCCTTCCGCCTGCTCGACAACTCGTCCGCCGGCCGCCTCGATCTCCGCCTGCACAACGGCCGGCGGCAGGTAGGAGCAGAAATGCGGCTCGAAGTGATGCGCGCGCCGGGCGTCGCGGTCGGTCCGGAACTCCAGGTAGGCGGTACCGCCACCGCGCAGCAGCATGTCGGCGAACCGCCAGAACGAGCGCCGGCCGTCGTCGTCGAGCGCGTGCAGCAGGAAGCGGCCGTAGATCACCCTCGGCTTCGGCTGCTCACGACTCAGCAGCGACCCCTGCACCAGCACGTCACGCAGGTCGGACAGGTTGACCACCCGGAACTCGACCTCGGCCTTCTCCTTCTCAGCCCGGGTCGTGCAGCGCGCCATGGTGCCACGCGAGTAGTCCAGCCCGATCGTGCGAACCCCGTTGGCCGCGAAGAAGAACGTGTCCCGGCCGTTGCCGCAGCCGACATCGAGGAGAGTGGCGCCGGCGTCGAGCTGCGGCAGCACCCAGTGGGCGAACGGGGTCGGCTCTCGGCTGATCCGGTAGCCGTAGCCGCCCTCGTAGAGCTTGTCCCAGTAGCGGCGGTTCTTCATCGTCGTGCCGAACCACCCGGCGAAGCGCCGCTTCACGGGGCGTGGGATCTGGTAGCGGAAGCCGGGGTCGGGCGTCCGCCACCCCTCGCCGTACGACTCCTCAAGAAGTCGCTCCGGGTCGGCAGGTGCGGGGAACGTGCGGCCCTCGAGCTCGATGGTCCCCAACGGCAGCACCGCCTCGCGCGGCACCGCAGCGCCCACGCTGGCTGTCTCAAACAGCGTGTCGCCGACGTAGAAGCAGGCGTAGACGTCGATCGGGACCCGGGTGGCGTTGGGCCCGAGAGCGATGACGCTGACGAAGGCGCCGGTCTTGGACAGCACCCGGAGGCCGCGTCGCTGCAGCACCCGTGAGACCCGGAACATCTCCCGGGCGACGTCGACGGGCTCCTCGAACCGGCTGAGGTACGCGACGTCGAGGTCGTTGTCGTGCGGGATCACCCGCCCTTCGCGCACCGCACCGAGCAGGGAGCCGAAGGCGATCCACGCCGGCAGCCCGCAGTCGTTGGTGAGGACGTCGAGGACCTCCTCGGTCGCATCGAGGATTGGCGCGAGATCCTCGGCACCGTGTGACGACATGGGCTTCTGGATGAAGCCCCACTTGTCGATCACCTTTGGCCGGCCCCCGGCGTCGACGAACCGCACCCGACCCTCCCCGGACCCGAACGAGTACTCCTCGCGCAGGACGATCTCGCCGTTGCCATGGTCGACGAGCTCGACCAGGCTGACGCCGTCCAAGTGCGGTCGCAGCAGCTTCGGCCAAGGG
>JAICMS010000129.1 GCA_025929075.1 Propionibacteriales bacterium | reverse complement strand
GTCCTCGGCCTCGCCGTCTCCGACGCCCGGATGGACCAGGGATCGCTGCGCTGTGACGTCAACCTGTCGCTGCGGGCCGACGCCGCTGCGCCCTTCGGCACCCGCACCGAGACCAAGAACGTCAACTCCTTCCGGTCCGTGGAGCGCGCCGTTCGCTACGAGATGGGCCGCCAGGCCGCGGTGCTCACCGAGGGCAGCGTCATCGTCCAAGAGACCCGGCACTGGCACGAGGACACCGGCGTCACCACATCGGGCCGGCCGAAGGAGGAGGCGGAGGACTACCGATACTTTCCCGAGCCCGACCTGGTGCCGATCGCGCCCGACCGCGACTGGGTGGAGCGGCTGCGGGCGACGCTTCCCGAACCGCCGTCCCAGCGCCGGAGCCGGCTGCAGGCCGAGTGGGGGTTCTCGGACCTCGAGATGCGCGACGTCGTCGGTGCTGGCGCCGTCCACCAGATCGAGCAGACGGTCGCCGCCGGCGCCTCCGCCGCGGCGGCCCGCAAGTGGTGGTTGGGTGAGCTTTCACGGCGGGCGAACGACGCGGGCGTCGAGCTCGCCGAGCTGCCCATCACACCCGAACAGGTCGCTGAGCTGCAGCGCCTCGTCGAGACCGGCCGGATCAACGACACGCTCGCCCGCCAGGTGCTCGACGGGGTGCTGGGCGGCGAAGGATCGCCCGAGCAGGTCGTCATCGCGCGCGGCCTGGAGGTGGTCTCCGACGACGAGGCCCTCACAGCGGCTGTCGACAGGGCGATCGAGGCCGACCCCGATGCCGCCGACAAGGTGCGCGGCGGCAAGGCCGCCGCTGCCGGTGCGCTGATCGGTGCGGTGATGAAGGAGATGCAGGGTCGGGCCGACGCTGCCACGGTGCGCGAGCTGATCCTCGCCCGGCTGGGGAACTGAAAGCCGCTGTCGCCCTGTCGGCGCCGCGTGTGAGAATCAGCGGACGACGCCGACCCGACGGCGCGGAAGGGAGCCTTCGATGACTGATTCGCTGATCATGGTGGGGACCAGGAAGGGGCTCTGGATCGGCAGGTCCGACGGGTCCCGGCAGGAGTGGACGCTCAGCGAGCCGCACTTCCTGATGAACGAGGTCGCCTCGTGCTTCATCGACACCCGTGGTGACACCCCGCGGTTGCTGGCCGGGGTGCTCAGCTTCCACGTCGGCCCCCAGGTCTACTGGTCCGACGACCTCGGCGAGACCTGGCAGGACACCGCCGGTGGCGCGATCCGCTTCCCGGAGGACACTGGCTCCGCGCTGGAGCGGATCTGGCAGCTGACCGGCGGCGCGGCCGACGAGCCCGACGTCGTCTACGCCGGCACCCAGCCCTCGGCGCTGTTCCGCAGCGAGGACCGCGGCCAAACCTTCGACATGGTGCGCCCGCTGTGGGACCACCCGCACCGGGAGCAGTGGGGGGCCGGCTTCGGCGGCCAGGCGATCCATACGATCCTGCCGCACCAGGGCGACCGCAACCGCATGACGGTGGCCATGTCGACCGGCGGGGTCTACCAGACCGAGGATGGCGGCGGCTCGTGGCACCCGTCCAACAAGGGCGTCAAGGCGTACTTCTTTCCCGACCCCTGGCCGGAGTTCGGCCAGTGCGTACACAAGGTCGCCGGCCACCCCGAGACGCCAGACACCTTCTATCTGCAAAACCACCATGGCGTCTACCGCAGTGACGACGGCGGCGCGCAATGGGACTCGATCGCCGAGGGCCTCCCGAGCGACTTCGGCTTCCCGATCGTCGTCGACCCCAACGACCCCGACACCGTCTACGTCTTCCCGCTGGTCGCGGATGGCGAGCGCATCCCTCCAGGCGGCAAGCCGCGCGTCTGGCGTTCGCGCGACCGGGGCGCCTCCTGGACCGAGCTGTCCAACGGCCTGCCCGCCGACGGCTTCTACGCCGCCGTCGTCCGCGACGCGATGTGCGCCGACAACGGCGACCCGACCGGCGTCTACTTCGGCTCGCGAGACGGCAGCGTCTACGCCAGCGGCGATGCCGGCGACTCCTGGTCACTGGTCGCTGACCACTTGCCCGACGTGCTGAGCGTGCGGGCGGCCGTGATCGGCTGAGGCAGCAGGTGAGCACCACGGCAGACATCGCGTACGACGACGACGCCGACCTCGTCCCGATCCAGCACCGCAACGTCGCGGTCCTCGGGTACGACGAGCTCGCCCGGGCCCATGCCCTGTGCTTGCGGGACTCCGGCGTCGACGTGCGGGTCGGCCTGCCTGCTGACGAGGCTGGCCGGGGTGAGGCGGAGGGCGACGGACTGCGGGTGGTGTCGCCGTACGAGGCGTGTGAAGAGTCGGATCTGATCGCGATGCTCGGGCCGGTCCAGGACCATCCCGAGCTCTTCGCGACCGCGGTGGCGCCCAACGTGGTGGCCGGCGATGCGCTGGTGGTGGGCCAGGGGTTCGGTCTGCGCTACGACGTCTTCCGGCCACCCGCCGACCTCGACGTGATCATGGTGACCAGTCTCGAAGCAGGCGACCGGGTGCGGAGCGAGTACGACGAGGGCCGGGGCGTGCCCGCGCTGGTGGCCGTCGACCAGGACGCGACCGGGCAGGCGTGGCCGCTCGCGCTCTCCTACGCCCGGGCACTCGGGGCGACCCGGGCCGGGGTCATCCGCACGACGGTCGCAGAGGAGGCCGAGTCTGCGCTGTTCGCGTCCACCGTGGTCGCGGGGGCGATGGCCGCGCTGCTGCGCGCCAGCTACGACGCGCTCGTCGACGCCGGCTGCCGACCAGAAGTGGCCTACCTCCGGGTGCGCCGCGCCGTGCAGGGCGTCGCCGGCGAGGTGGTCGGCGGTCAGGGGCCGGTCGACTCCGCGCTACGTGCGTACGGCGAGGGGCTGGCCGCCGGAGGGATCGTCGACGCCTCGACTCATGCCAGGTTGGCCGAGCTGTGGGGACCGGTCCGCGACGGGTCGCTGGCCGCCGACGTGGCCGAGCAGTGGTTCCGCACTGAGCCCGCCGCAACCGCCGACGACGGCCCGGCGCCGGACCCGTTCGCCGCAGCCGGGGGGACCGTCCGCGCCATGATGGGCTGGCTGCGCGCCGGTGCCGCCGGCAGGTCCGAGGGGCGTTGACTGTGGCCGACCGCCCAGTCGTTCTGATCGCCGAGCAGCTCAGCCCGGCCACCGTCGAGGCCCTCGGGCCGGAGTTCGAAGTCCGGCACTGTGACGGGGCCGACCGGGCCGACCTGTTGCAGGCGGTTGTCGACGTCGACGCGCTGCTGGTCCGCAGCGCCACCCGCGTCGATGCCGAGGTGCTCGCGACCGCCAAGCGGCTGAGGGTGGTCGCCCGGGCGGGGGTCGGCCTCGACAATGTCGACGTCGAGGCCGCGACCCAGGCCGGGGTGATGGTCGTCAACGCGCCCACGTCCAACATCGTCAGCGCCGCCGAGTTGGCGATCGGGCTGATCCTCGACACGGCTCGGCGCATCTCCGTCGCCAACGCCTCGCTGCGCCATCACGAGTGGAAGCGCAGCCGGTTCAGCGGAGTCGAGCTGTTCGAGAAGACGCTCGGCATCGTCGGCCTCGGCCGGATCGGTGTCCTCGTCGCCCAGCGGATGTCGGCCTTCGGCATGACGGTGATCGCCTACGACCCCTACATCCAGGCCGGCCGGGCCGCCCAGCTCGGTATCCGGCTGGTGACGCTCGAGGAGCTGCTGGCCCAGTCCGACGTGGTCACGGTCCATCTGCCGAAGACCCCGGAGACCGTCGGGCTGATCGGCGCCGAGCAGCTGCGGCTCTGCAAGCCGACGGCCATTCTGGTCAACGCCGCCCGCGGTGGCCTCGTCGACGAGCAGGCACTGTTCGAGGCGCTGGCCGAGGGCAGGCTCGCGGGCGCGGGGCTCGACGTCTACGAGCACGAGCCGTGCACCGACTCGCCGCTGTTCGACCTCGACAACGTGGTCGCCACGCCGCATCTGGGCGCCTCGACCGAGGAGGCGCAGGAGAAGGCCGGCGTCGCGGTCGCTGGGTCGGTCCGGCTGGCGCTCGGTGGGGAGTTGGTGCCCGACGCGGTCAACGTCGAAGGGGGAGTGATCGCTGAGGAGGTGCGACCCGGCATCCCGCTCGCGGAGAAGCTGGGCCGGATCTTCACCGGGCTGGCCGGCGAGATCCCGCAGTCGCTCGATGTCGAGGTCCGGGGCGAGATCGCCGAGCTCGACGTGCACGTCCTGCAGCTGGCGGCGCTCAAAGGCGCCTTCGTCGACGTCGTCGAGGAAGCAGTGACGTACGTCAACGCGCCGCTGCTCGCTGCGGAGCGGGGCCTCGCCGTACGCCTGGTCACCGACCGCGAGAGCCCCGACTACCGCAACCTCGTCACCCTTCGCGGCACGCTCGTCGACGGCGGCCAGCTGTCGGTCTCGGGCACGCTGGTCGGCATCAAGCAGCGCGAGCGGTTGGTCGAGATCAACGGTTACGAGGTCGACCTCGAGCCAGCCGCCCATCTGGCGTTCCTGTCCTACGAGGACCGTCCTGGCATGGTCGGGAAGGTCGGGCAGCTGCTCGGGGAGGCTGCGGTCAACATCGCCGGCATGCAGGTCGCACGCGACCGACGGGGCGGCCTGGCGTTGGTCGCCCTCACCTTGGACACCGCGCCGTCGGCCGAGCTGCTCGACCGGATCGGTACCGAGATCGACGCCACTTTGGTGCGAAGCGTCGAGCTCTGAGTGGGTCGGCCGGCAGCGAGGCGGTCGGCTACCGTTGCCGCATGACGACGGCAGCGACCGCCTCTGGCGGCAACGCCGGGCAGCGAGGTGTCGACGCGGCCCGCAGGGCCGAGATCCTTGCCGAGCCCGGCTTCGGCCGCTACTTCACCGACCACATGTTCACCTCGACGTGGACACCAGACCTCGGCTGGCACGACGCGGCGGTGCGAGATTACGGGCCGTTCCGGCTCGACCCCGCCACCGCAACGCTGCACTACGCGCAGGAGATCTTCGAGGGGCTCAAGGCCTACCGACACCCCGACGGCTCGGTGTGGTTGTTCCGGCCAGAGATGAATGCAGCGCGCTTCCAGCGCTCCGCCCGCCGACTTGCGCTTCCCGAGCTGCCCGTCGAGGACTTCCTGACCGCCGTCGAGTCGCTGGTGCGGACCGACGTCGACTGGGTGCCGCCCACGGGAGACGAGCACTCGCTGTACCTGCGGCCGTTCATGTTCGCCTCCGAGGTGTTCCTCGGCGTGCGGCCGGCTAACGAGGTGACATTCGCGGTGATCGCCTCCCCGGCCGGCAGCTATTTCGCCGGGGGCGTGCGGCCGGTGTCGATCTGGCTCAGCGAGGAGTACGCGCGCGCGGCGCCGGGCGGCACCGGGGCAGCGAAGTGCGGCGGCAACTACGCGGCGAGCCTGCTCGCCCAGCGGGAGGCGATCGCCAACGGCTGCGACCAAGTGGCGTTCCTCGACGCGGCTGAGCACTCGACGGTCGAGGAGCTCGGCGGCATGAACCTGTTCTTCGTCTACCACGACGGCACCATCGTCACCCCGGAGCTGTCCGGATCGATCCTCGAAGGAGTGACCCGGTCCTCGATCATCGAGATCGCCGACGACCTGGGCTACAAGGTGATCGAGCGGCAGGTCGGCATCGAGGAGTGGCGCAGTGGCGTGGCGAGCAGGGAGATCACCGAGGTCTTCGCCTGCGGCACCGCCGCCGTTATCACTCCCGTCGGCACGCTGAAGTGGCGCGGCGGCGAGGTCGTGTCGGCGCGCGTCGACGAGGTCAGCATGCGGCTGCGCCAGCAGTTGGTGGACATTCAGTACGGTCTCGCGCCGGACGGGCACGGCTGGTTGCGGCGGGTGGCGTGAGGGTCGCCAGATACACCGCAGGTGAGGAGCCGCAGTACGGCGTCGTCGGCGGCGAGAGCGGCGCGGAGGTGGTGGCCACCATCTCAGGAGACCCGCTCTACGCCGGCATCCAGCCGACCGGCGACCAGGTGCCGCTCGAGGACGTGCGACTGCTCGCCCCGGTCATCCCGCGCAGCAAGGTCGTCTGTGTCGGACGCAACTACGCCGAACACGCGGCCGAGCTCGGCAACGATGTGCCTCCTGAGCCGCTGATCTTCCTCAAGCCCAACACCGCGGTGATCGGGCCGGGCGAGCCGATCGTCTACCCCGAGCAGAGCAGTCGGGTGGACTTCGAGGGCGAGCTCGGCGTCGTCATCGGCCGGATCTGCCGGGACGTGCCGGCCGAGCGAGTCGGAGACGTCATCTACGGCTACACGATCGGCAACGACGTCACCGCCCGTGACCTGCAGCAGACCGACGGCCAGTGGGCTCGCGCCAAGGGGTTCGACTCCTTCTGCCCGCTCGGACCCTGGATCGAGACAGACTTCGACCCCAGCGACGTCGAGCTGCGCACGGACCTCAACGGCGAGCTCCGTCAGCTCGGCCGGACCAGCCTGATGATGTTCGACGTGCCCGCGATCGTCGCCTACGTCACGTCGTTCATGACGCTG
>JAICMS010000054.1 GCA_025929075.1 Propionibacteriales bacterium | reverse complement strand
GTGGGTGGATGGCCTTGGGGGCCGACGTCAAGGTGCCACTGCTGCTGACGACCGGCGGACTCGCGGCCATCGCGTTGGCCGATGCGTCGTCGATGAGCAAGGCGGAGGTGGAGAGGATTTGGCTGCCGTTCCTGCCCTGGGTGTTGGTGTGCTGCGCGATGTTGCCGGCCCGCTGGCGGCGATGGGGGTTGGTGCTGCAGGTCGGCTTTGCGCTTGCGGTGCAGCACCTGCTGCAGACGACATGGTGATGGGCGCGGCTCTGGCGGTCAGTCACGCAGGGGTTCATGGGCGAACCGACGCAAGCCCACGTCGGGACCCGTTGTCGCAGTGAAGCCCAGTAACCGTTTGGCTTTGTCCGGCGAGGCGACGACGTGCCGGACGTCACCCGGCCGGAAGCGCCCGCTGACCCGCGGCGAGAGGTCGGCGCGGACGGCTTGGCAGAGCCGTTCGGCGACGTCATGGATCGAGATCGGGCTGCCCGAGCAGACATTGAACGCGTCGAAGGTTTCCGGCGACATCGCCAGCACGGCCTCCACAGCCATGGCGTTGACGGCGGCCACATCGTCGACATGGACGAAGTCGCGCATCTGTCGACCGTCCTCGAAGACCTCCGGAGGCTCCCCGCGCTCGAGCGCGGAGCGGAAGATCGCTGCGACGCCGGAGTACGGGGAGTCCTTGGGCATGCCCTCGCCGTAGACGTTGTGGTAGCGCAGGGCGACTGCGGCGCCGGGAGCCTGCCGACACCAGGCGGCGACGTAGTGCTCCTGAGCGACCTTGCTGGCGGCGTAGCTGCTGCGCGGGTCGAGGGCGGTGTCCTCCTCGACGCGGCGCCAGCCGAGCGGCTCGCCGCACCGATGGCAGCGCACGTCGAACAGGCCCCGCTGCAGGTCGTCGAGCCGGCGTGGCGGTGCCGGCTGAGGGCCGTGCTCCGGGCAGGCGTAGCGGCCCTCGCCGTACACGACCACCGAGGAGGCCAGCACGATTCTGCTGACGGCGCGCTCGGCCATTGCCGCCAGCAGCACTGCGGTGCCCACGTCGTTGTGGCTGGCGTACAGGGGCATGTCGGAGCTGTCGACGCCGGCACCGACCATCGCCGCCTGGTGGCTGACAACGTCGACGCCCTCGAGAAGAGCCAGGACGGCGGGCTTGTCGCGAACGTCGGCGACCCGTACGTCGAGTGGCGGAGCACCTTGGCCATGCGCCTGGGGCAACATCAGGTCGGCCGCGATGACGTCGTGCCCCCGGTCGCGAAGTTCGCGGACGACCCCGGAGCCGATGAACCCGGCTGCGCCGGTGACGAGGACCCTCATGACTGTTTGGTCTCCGTGGTGGGCTGACCGGGCAGCTCGAACGGCGGCACCAGGCCATCGAGCGTCTCGCCGCAGCGACAGTTCGTGCGGGTCTGCGGAAGCCCAGCGATGACCGCTGTGAGCAGGCGGCGGAGCGTGTCGATGGAGTGGGCGAACTCGGCGAAGACGTCGCGTTGCCGCACTTCCGCACCCGGCGCGATGCCGGCGTCGTGGTCGGTGACGACGGCGATCGGGGCGTAGCACATGGCGAGCTCCCGAGCGAGGACTGCCTCTGGATGCCCGGTCATGTTGACCAGCGCCCAGCCTTGGGCGGCGTACCACTGAGACTCGGCCCGGGTCGAGAAGCGCGGGCCGTCGATGACCACCATCGTGCTGCCGTCGACGACGGGGTCGGCGCCAGTGTCAGGAGTGGCGCTGTCGGCGGTCAGTGCGCGCCGCAGCTCTGGGCAGTAAGGGTCGGCGAAGCTGACGTGCACGGCGCCCTCGTCCATGAACGTCTGGCAGCGTCCGGTAGTGCGGTCAACGAGTTGGTCGGGGGCGACCAGCTGGCCCGGACCGAGGTCGGGGCGAAGACTGCCGACGGCGCACGGCGCCAGGATTCGGCGGACCCCGATCGAGCGGAGGGCCCAGATGTTCGCTCGGTAGTTGATCTGGTGCGGTGGGAACTGATGCCGCACACCGTGGCGGGGGAGGAAGGCGACCAGCCGGCCGGCGATAAGTCCGGTCGCGATGGGAGCCGAGGGGTCGCCGTACGGCGTCGTGACGGCCACTTCTGTGGGCTCGTCGAGGAAGGTGTAGAAGCCGGAGCCGCCGATGACGGCGATGTCCGGTGAGAGGTGCGTCCGGGGACTGGGCATCACCCGTCGAGTCTGCTGCCTGGGGCCGCGGCCGCACACGGCACCGTCAGGAGCTGAGCTCCTCTTCGTCGGCGACATCGTCGCTGATGGCGAGATTGGCGGTCTCGGAGACGCCTTCGAGGAAGCCCCGGGCGCGCTCGGTCATGTCGTAGCGGTTGACCCAGGACCAGAACTGCTCGTCATGACCGTGCACGACCAGGTGGGTGAGCTCGTGCAACAAGACGTAGTCGATGACGTACGCCGGCATGCCCTGCAGTCGGGTGGACAGTCGGATCGTGCCATCGGCCGGAGTGCACGACCCCCAGCGGGAGCGCTGGTTGCTGACCCAGCGGACCGAGGTCGGCTTCGCTCGGCTGTCGAGGTAGCGGGCGGATAGTCGGGCAGCACGCTCGGCGAGGTCGCCGTCGCTGGGCCGGCGGCGCCGCTCGGCGGCCGTCACCCGGGCGACCATCGTCTCGACCCACTCGCGCTCCTCGCGCCGACTCATCCGGGCTGGGATCATCACCACGATCCGGTCGCCGTCGCGGTAGGCAGAAACGGTGCGGGTACGGCGACGGGACCGGCGGACCTCCACCGGGACTCCGGCGACGTCGGAGGTGGTGCTGCCCTGGAGCCGGGTCGAGGCGCCGTGGCGGGTCAGCGGCTCGGTGCCAGCTGCGCGCGGGGAGGCGGCGGGCCCGGTGGTAGGCGCGGTGGTAGACCCGGTGGTGGGCCCCGTGGTGGGCGCAGTGGTCGGCCCCGTGGTGGGCGCAGTGGTGGGCGCAGTGGGGCCCGTGGGGGGCGTGCGGGTGGGCGGCGTCTCCACGTTCCATAAAGTAACCGCTCCCGACCCCGCTAGCCCTCGGCGCGCGAACCGCCGATCGAAATCTGTGGACGAGATTTCCACCAACTTTTCTTCATCCACAGCCGGTGGAAGAAGGTGTGGGCAGGTAGACGCCGGGGGCTAGTCCAAAGTCGTCAGCCCGGTTGTCCACAGCCAGAGGGCGGTTGTCCACCGGCTGTCCCAAGGGCTTGCCGAGCGCCCCACAGATTGGTCCACAGTTTCGTCCACAGGGGTGGACGGTGCCCTGTTGACCGGCTGCGACGGTCTGGCTAGCGTCGCTGTCATCGACGAGGCCTCCGGGACTCGGGTCGTTCGCAAGGGGAAGGCGGGCGGTCTGGGGCACCGGGGGCCTCGTTTGGTGGTGGCGGCGCTGTCCGGGGAGGCGCCGCCACACCGAACACCGCCTGTCCGGCGTTTTGCGGACCGAAGGCTCCTCCAACGCCGGACAAGCGGTGTCCGCTTGCCGGGTCTGGCTGGTCAGCGCCCGTCGTCGGAGTTCTCGTCGGGGCCGCCTGTGTCAGCTGGGGGCGGGTCTGAGCCGGTGGTGGGGCCAGTGGCGTCGTCATCATCGCCGCCCTGCGCGCCGGACTCCCTGGCGGCTCGCTCGTCACCTGTCGCGTCCTCCAAGAACGCGCTCAGCGCGGCGTCGAACGCGTCGGACTCGGTGTCGATCGAGTCGGCCTCCTTGGTGCGCTGCGCGAACGCCAGCGGGTCGTCGAGGTCGTCGGCCGACGGCAAGAGCTCGCGGTGGGCCCACACCGCGTCGCGGGCCGCCTGGCCCTCAGCGGTGCGCAAGGCCCCCCACAGCGTCGCCGCGTCGCGCAGCCGCCGCGGCCGCAGCTCGAGCCCCACAAGCGCCGCGAACGTCTGCTCGGCCGGTCCGCCGGTGGCCCGCCGTCGGCGCATGGCCTCCTGCAGGGCGGCGGCGCGAGGCATCGCCTTGGCTGCCTGGCCGACCACCTCGTCGACCCAGCCCTCGACGAGGGCGAGGGCGGTCTCCAGCCGCAGCAATGCCGCCTCCTGCGCCGGCGTCTGGTCGACGTCGAACAGCCCGCCCGATAAGGCCTCCTGCACCGACTCGAGGTTGGTCGGATCGAGCCCGGCCAGGTTGGACTCGATCTTGCCGGTGTCGATCGTGATTCCCCGCCCGTAGTCCTCGATCAGCGACAGCAGGTAGTCGCGCAGCCAGGGCGTGTTGGCGTAGAGCCGCTGGTGGGCGCACTCCCGCAGCACGACGTAGAGCAGTACGTCGGATGGCTCGACGCCGAGGCCCTCGCCGAACTCGCTGACGTTGGCGACGACGATCGCCGGCGCGCCCTGGCCGCCGACCGGGAGGCCGATGTCGGTTGCCGACTGGACCTCGCGCGACAGCTCGCCGATGGCCTGGCCGATCTGCTGGCTGAACATCGCGCCACCGATCTGGCTCAGCATGCCGATCATCGGACCGGCCATCGCCTGTGCTTCCGCCGGAATCGCCTTGCCCATGGCGGCGACGACGCTTTCGGCGACAGGCTCGACGAGCTTGCGCCACAGCGGCATCGAGGCGTCGACCCATTCCGCCCGGCTCCAGGCGGCGACCGTGGCGTTGCTGGCCGGGAACTCCGTGGCCTCGTCCAGCCAATGCTCGGCGAGCCGGGCAACGTCGGCCAGTCGAGCCCGGTCGCCCGCGTCCGGCGAACGGTCGGGCTGCTGCGCCACCACCTGCCGGGCCAGGTCGTGGCAGAAGTCCCAGTTGACGGCACCTTCATGCGGCGCGAACATCCGCTGCAGCTGGCCGAACATCATCTGCAGCCCGGACATGTCGCCGCGGGCCAGGTTGGTGAAGACGTCTTCGAATGGCGTTCCCTGGAACGGATTTTGGCCACCGACCGACCCGCCTGTTGGCCCGCCAGCTTGCTCAGCTGAGGGCTCGGGGGTTGCAGGTGCATTGGACTCGCCGGCCGAAGGATCATCGAGCAGGCCCTCATAGGGGTCCACCGGTCCGTCGGACTGGTGCCCGCCGGCGGAGTCGCCGGGCGTCGGGTTCTGGCCCTCGTCGGAGGGCGAGTCCGCGTTGTCGTCGGAGGCGTCAGGGGGAAGATCTGCCATGTCGCCAACCTAGTCGCGCCGCCGAATGGCGATACGCAGACGCTGGCCCGTGGGAAGGAAAGGGTGGCGTGCGGCAAGCCCCGCGGAGCTGAGAGCGGAACAGGTCGGCGTACGGCGGTCATAGGATCGGCGGGGTGAGCGACGCCGTCCGCCTCCTGGACATCACCGAGACGCCGATCGAGGTGGCGCAGGTGTACGACGCGGTGCGGACCGCCTCAGCGGGCGGTGTTGCCGTCTTCGTCGGAACGGTGCGCGACCACGACGGTGGCAAGGCGGTGACGGCGCTGTCGTACTCGGCACATCCGACGGCCGCGGAGCAACTAGGGCTGGTGGTCGACGAGGTGATCGCCGGCCACGACGTCGTCGCGGTGGCCGCGGTCCATCGGACCGGTGACCTCGCGATCGGCGACGTCGCAGTCGCCGTGGCCGTGGCGTGCTCGCATCGCGGCGATGCGTTCGCCGCCTGCCGCGAGCTGATCGACAAGCTCAAACACCGGGTGCCGATCTGGAAGCACCAGCTGTTTGCCGACGGCACCGACGAATGGGTCGGCACTCCCTAGCCGACAGGCTCAGCCGTCAGCCGACGCGGTCAAGGGCTAGCGGCCCTCGCCACCCCCGTGGCCGCGGCCGCCGTGCTCGCCGTGCTGATGGCCGCCGTCGCCGCCACCGCCCTGGCCGCCGTTGTTGCCGAGCCGGTTCTCCTCGCGCCGCAGGCGCTGCTCTTCGCGCTCGAGCCGTTGCTCGCGTTCCTCGTGCCGCTCCACGCGCTGCTCGAGCCGTTCTTCACGGCTCTTGTCGCCGCGATGCCGGCCGCCTGCGCCATTGCCATGGCCGCCATGGTCCCCGTGGTCGCCGGCGTGTTCGTGCCCATGCTCATGGCCGCGCTCATCACCGTGCTCATGCCGGTCGTGCTCGCGCCGGTCGTGCTGGTCGCGGCCGTGCTCGCGTTCCTGGCCCTGCTCTTCGGTCATGGTTCTCCCCTGCTCGAGGTAAGTCGACGTCGACTTCCGGTGCTCGTGCCCGACGTACCCGGCGGCGTCGGAATCCACACCTGAGGGCCGAACTTTTACGCGGCTGTCGATGGCAACGCAAACACCTTCGTACGCAAGGGGATAGGTGCGCGCTGGACCTAGTAGGCCAAAATCGCCCCGACCAGAACGGCGAACTCACGTCCGTGTCCTGCCCGACGGAGACCTCTGGCGACGCCATCACGCTGCCCGAGCTGTCCAGCGCCGGGTAGCTTCGCGGCGCGGCGCGGCTCCTGGGGATCCCGGTTGCGCTCGCTTAGCGTGTCGAGGGAACGGCGAGGCGCCGCTTCGGCCGGCAAATCTCGGCGGGCGAGTTGTGACCACTCCCGCGGGGTCGCCGGGCGGGCGGCTGTCCTCGTACGAGCATCTCGATCGCCGTTAAGACGACAGCGGGGTGCGGAGCCAAGAAAGGGTGCGGCGATGCAGGTCTTGTGGTGGCTGGCGCCTCCGGTCATCGCCACGCTGCTCGCGATGGCATGGGTGGGGTGGGCAGCGCGCGAGCGAGACGAGGTGCGCCGCGACGACTCCCCCGAGGCGATGGAGCGATTGCAGCGCGCACTCGCCAAGCCGACGCCGAGCAAGGGCCGGCCGGTTGTCTCCACGGTGGTCGAGCCGACACATGGCGTTGCGGTACGGCGACCAGCCGGCCGCCGTACCAGCGGCATCAGCGCCTCGACCGCTGACCGCGCGGGCTCGTCCGCGCGACGGGAGCGACCAGTCGCCTAGCGGCGGGCCGCCCTCAGGCCGACAACGTGTCAGCAATGGCCCGCTCGAGTGTGGCCGATGGTGACAGCCAACCGGGCGGATTCGCTGCATGCATCGGCCACTTGGGGCCGACCCTGCCGCCATCGGCCACCGGCGCTGCGGCTGGTCCGTGGGCCATGACCGGTAGGGCGTGGTCGACGTCCCTCGCCTTGCGGGTCTGGCGGCACCACGCGCCACGCGGGTGACATCATCGAGCGCATGGACCGCAGGACGACCGCCCTGGTGTTGGCGGCGGTCATCCTGGTGGGGCTGGTCGCGGTGGCGTTGCTGGCGCCGATGCCGTACGTGATTCTGTCGCCCGGCCCCACCGCGAACGCGCTCGGCACCTATGGCGGCAAGCCGATCATCACGATCTCCGGCCACAAGACCTACCCGACCTCGGGCCACCTCAACATGACGACCGTCTCCGAGACGCGTCCGGACTACCACGTCACGCTGCCGCAGGTGTTGCAGGCGTGGTGGTCGTCGAAGGACATCGTGATCCCGCGCGATGTCATCTATCCGCCGCAGCAGACGATCACGCAGGTGCAGCAGCAGACCCGGACCGAGATGGTCGACTCGCAGTCGTCGGCGATGGTCGCGGGGCTGGCGGCGGCGGGCGTGCACAAGCTGCATGTCACCGTCGCCGGCACCCTCCCCAAGACGCCGGCGCACGGCGTGCTGAAGAAGGGCGACCAGATCGTCGCCGTCGACGGCAAGCCGGTCGACAACTCCACCGACGTGGCCAATCTGATCGGGCCGCTCAAGCCGGGCACCAAGGTGAGCATCACCGTACGGCGCAGCGGACACAGGTTGGCGGTGTCCCTGACGACGGCGCGGTCCCCGGTCGACCCCTCGAAGTCCCATGTGGGAGTCCTGCTGAAGGACGTGCCGCCGTTCCCGGTCACGTTCAACCCCCGGATCGTGGCGACGATCGGCGGCCCGAGTGCTGGCCTGATGTTCTCGCTGGCGATCTACGACAAGCTCACACCCGGCCCGCTGACCGGGGGCCGGTTCGTGGCCGGCACCGGGACCATCACCCCGACCGGTCAGGTCGGTCCCATCGGTGGCGTGCAGCAGAAGATCGCCGGCGCCTATGCCGCCGGTGCGCGGGTGTTCCTGGTGCCGGCCGGGGACTGCGACGAGGCGGCTCGTTCGGCGCTCGCCAATCAGGTGGAGCTGGTCAAGGTCTCCACGATCCAGGGCGCCGTGGCGGGGCTGAAGGCGATCGACGCCGGCCGGGACGCGTCGGTTCCCCGCTGCAGCTGAGCGCTCCGCCGTACGTCGACAGACCAGGGCGTGAGCGATGGAACCACGTGGGCGGCGTCGGTCGTTTGATCAGCGTGAGACTCTAGGGGTCGACCCATGCCCTACTCGGCGGGTCGGCCACCAAGGGCACGCGGCAGGCACCGCAACCGCCCGACGAACGAGGGAGCACGGTGAGCGGGATCTTCGAGGGCGACTCGGATTCCGGCGCGGCCGCGCCCCGTCGCCGCCGTCCGCGGGTCCCGTCGAGGCGGCCGCGCGCGCTCTTCCCGACACTCGGGGTCGTCGTCGTACTCGTCGTCTGCTTCTCGATCTTCGTCGAGGTCTGGACCAGCCACCTCTGGTACGCCTCGCTGGGCTACGGGCCGGTCTTCTCGACCGTCTTCTGGACCCGGGTGGCGCTCTTCATCATCTTCGGGCTGGTGTTCGGCGGCGTGGTGGCCGGCAACATCTGGCTGGCCTACCGGATGCGGCCGATCCTGCTCGGCGACGGCTACCGCAACCAGACCGTCGAGCGCTACCAGGACAACCTCGACCCGTGGCGGATCTGGATCACCGCTGGGCTCGGCATCATCCTCTTCCTCATCGCGGGCTCGTCCGGCGCGGGCCACTGGCGCACGTATCTGCTGTGGCGCAACGGCGTCCCGTGGGGTCAGGACGACGTCTACTTCCACAAGGACATCGGGTTCTTCGTCTTCGGCTACCCCTGGTACCGCTACCTGCTGACGTTCGGCTTCGTGCTGCTTGTCATCGCGATCATCGCCGCGGTGGTGACCCACTACCTGTACGGCGGCATCCGCCTGCAGGCCAAGCACGACCGGGTCAGCTCGGGCGCGCAGGTCCAGCTGTCGGTGCTGATCGGGCTCTTCGTGCTGCTCAAGGCTGTCGCCTACTGGCTTGACCGCTACGGCCTGGCGATGCACAACGGCAGCCTGATCACCGGCATCACCTACACCGACGCCCACGCGGTCCTGCCGAGCAAGAACGTGCTGATGATCATCGCGCTGATCTGCGCGCTGCTGTTCTTCGGCAACGTGTTCCGGCCGGGGTGGATGCTGCCGGGCCTCGGCTTCGGGCTGCTGATCTTGTCCGCGATCCTGATCGGCGGGATCTGGCCGTTGATCGTGCAGCGGTTCCAGGTGGCGCCGTCGGAGGCGGACAAGGAGGCGCCGTACATCGCCAAGAACATCGCCGCCACCCGCGAGGCCTATGACATCGCCGACGTCCACCTCGAGCAATACCCGGGCGTCAGCACGCAGTCGGACAGTCAGCTGCAGGTGGCCGCCGACCAGCTGCCAGGCGTCCGGCTGATCGACCCCAAGCTGGTGTCGCCCGCGTTCGAGCAGCTGCAGCAGATGCGCGGCTTCTACCGGATGCCCGACGTGCTCGACGTCGACCGCTACCAGCTGCCCGGGCGGAGCACCCCCCAGGATGTAGTGATCGCCGCGCGCGAGCTCAACCTGCGCGGCCTCAATCCCAACCAGCGCAACTGGATCAACGAGCACACGGTCTACACGCACGGCTACGGCGTCGTCGCCGCGTACGGCGACAAGCGGGGGCCCGTCGGACAGCCGGTGTGGGCCGAGCAGAACCTGCCGTCGAAGGGTCAGCTCGGCAGGTTCCGGCAGCAGGTCTACTTCGGGGAGTCCGAGCCGAGCTACTCGATCGTCGGCGCACCGAAGGGGACCCCACCGGTCGAGCTCAACATCCCGGCGGTCGGCGGTGCGACCAAGGACCAGAACTCGACGTACCAGGGGACCGGGGGCGTAGGGATCGGGTCGACCTTCCGGCAGCTGCTGTATGCGGCGAAGTTCTGGGATTCCTCGATCTTCCTGTCCAGCCGGGTGAACGCCGACAGCCGGATCATCTACGACCGCGATCCGGCGACGATGGTGGAGAAGGTCGCGCCGTGGCTGAAGATCGACGGTGACCCCTACCCGGCGGTGGTCGACCATCGGCTGGTCTGGATCATCGACGGCTACACCACCACCGACGCCTACCCGATGTCGGAGGTCGTCGACCTGCGCCAGGCGACCAGCGACTCGCTCACCAACGAGGGTGCGGTGGCCGGCCAGAAGGCCGAGACCATCAACTACATCCGCAACTCGGTCAAGGCGACCGTCGACGCTTATAGCGGCAAGGTGACGCTGTACGACTGGGACCAGAATGACCCGCTGCTCAAGGCGTGGATGAAGGCGTTCCCCGGCGTCGTGCAGCCCCACTCCGCGATCACGCCCGACCTGCTCAACCACTTCCGCTACCCCGAGGACCTGTTCAAGGTGCAGCGCGAGCTGCTGTCGACGTACCACGTCACCAACCCGCGAACGTTCTACGGCGGCTCGGAGAACTGGAAGGTGCCGGAGGACCCGACCGCGGCCGGCAGCGCGCAGCCGCCGTTCTATCTCACCGTGCAGCTGCCGGGCGCGCAGCCGGAGTTCGCGCTGTCCGGTGTGTATGTGCCGCTGAACCGGCAGAACCTCGCGTCGTTCATCTCTGTCGACGCCAATGCGGCCAACTCCGGCTACGGCAAGATCACCGTGCTGCAACTGCCCAGCGACAACACGGTGCCCGGGCCGGGCCAGATCGCCAATGCGATGGCGAACAACCCGACGGTGTCGGAGAAGCTGCTGAAGTTCAAGCAGCAGGAGTCGCGGGCACTGTCCGGCAACCTGCTGACGCTGCCGATCGGCGGCGAGCTGATGTACGTCCAGCCGGTGTACACCTATCGCGGCGGGGCGGGCAGCTATCCGATCCTGCAGTTCGTGCTGGTGTCGGTGGGGGAGCACGTCGGGATCGGGACGTCGTTCGACCAGGCGTTTGCGCGGGCGTTGGGCGTGGCGCCCGGCGATGGTGGGGGTACGTCGACCGGCGGAGGCGGTGGCGGGACCGGCACCGGCAACGGCGGCGGGAGTGGAGGCGGCTCCGGTGGGGGCGGTGGCTCGGGCGGCGGCCCAGTTGGCCAGCAGGCCGTCCAGCAGCAGATCACCACGTATCTCGCGAACGCCCAGGCCGCGTTTGCCGAGGCCCAGGCGGCGCTGCAGCGCGGCGACCTCGGCGCCTACCAGGCCGACAACCAGAAGGGGATCGACTGGCTCGGCAAGGCGATCGCCCTGCGCACCGGCGGCACATCTGGCGGTCCCACCACTCCGCCGCCGAGTGGTGGCGGCTCCTCGCCGTAGCGGCCGCCGCTGGCTCGGCAGACGACCAAGTTTGGTGCGTCGAGCGCATGGATGCGTTGACCGGCGGGGTTGGTGCTGCGACCCTGGCTGGAGGGCGGCGGCCAGTGGCCGTACCCGCGACTCACCGAACCGGAAGGACTCCTTCACCTATGCGCCGGATCGTCAGCACCCTCACCGTCAGCGCAGCGCTGTTGTTCAGCGGGATGGCGGCCGCGCCGGCCGTCGCTGCGGACAGCCCGCAAGCCGCTTCGCCGGCGCGGGTCGGATTGCCCAACTCGATAGCGGCGACGGGTGACTCGATCACACGGGCGTTCGACGTGAACAGCAGCTGCTTCTTGAGCGACTGCCCGGCCTACTCCTGGTCGACCGGCACTGCCTCCAGCGTGGACAGCCAGTACAAGCGACTGCTCGCCGTCAATCGCAAGATCCGTGGCAACACCTTCAACGACGCGGCCACCGGTGCAACGATGGCTGACCTCGGCGGCCAGCTCGCCAGCGCTGCCGGGCAGCAGGCGCAGTACGTCACGATCCTGATGGGGGCCAACGACCTGTGTACGTCGAGCGCGGCGACGATGACGCCGACCGCGACGTTCCAGGCGGAGTTCCAGCAGGCACTGACCGACTTCAGCGCTGCTGACCCGGGAGCGAAGATCTTCGTCAGCTCGATCCCGAACATCTACCAGCTCTGGCAGCTGCTCCATAACAACCCGAGCGCTGAGCTCATCTGGTCGACGTTCGGGGTCTGCCAGTCGATGCTGTCGACGTCGAACACCGAGGCGGACCGGCAGCTCGTGGTGGCGCAGGAGCAGGCGGACAACGGCGTGCTGGCGAGCGTGTGCGCGGAGTTCGCGCAGTGCCGTTGGGACAACCTGTCGACGTACAACACGGTCTTCACGACCGCGGACGTTTCGACCGTCGACTACTTCCACCCGTCCGTCGCCGGCCAGGCGAAGCTCGCGGCCGTGACCTGGTCGGCGAGCTACTGGCCCAACAAGGTCTAGCGACGCTCCGGCGAGGTCGCTTCAGCGGGCTCCTTGTGGGGGCGGCGGCACCGCCTGGTCCAGCTCGGCGGCTGCGGCTGGACAGCGCGAATACAATCTCGACGCCGTCGCACCTCGGGTTTATGTACGTCGACCAACTGGAGGTTGTGATATGTCGGTCCTGATGACGATGCGGATCGCCGGCGATCCCGCGAAGCTCGAACAGTCAGACGAGGGCTCGGACAACGGGCAGGCCATCATCGAGAGCGCGAAGCAGCACGGTGTGATCGCGCATCGGTTCTACGGCTCGGACGACGGCCACATCATGGTGCTCGACGAGTGGCCCGACCGCGAGAGCTTTCAACGGTTCTTCGAGGAGAACAAGGGCAGGATCCAGCCGATGATGGCCGCTGTCGGTGCCCAAGGTGAGCCCGAGATCACGTTCTGGCGAGAGCTCGACACCTCCGACAAGGTCGGGTGGGGCGCCTAGCTGCCTCGCGCCCAGCGGTTGCCGGCCGCCGGTGTCAGTGGCTCTGCTGTGGCCGTACGCCGGGTCCCTCTCGACCGGACACGCGAAGCGGCCCGTATCCGGACGTGATGTGTCCGAATACGGGCCGCCCCAGGTGTTCGGTGGGGAAGGGAGCGTCAGCTGTTAGCTGTGCTGCCAGGTCACCGAGAACGAGCCATTGCTACTGATCGACCCGGTCGAGGCCTTGGTCGTGCCGCCGGAGACCATGTCAATCTTGTCTGGGCTGAAGCTGGCCAGCGACTGACCGTTGGCGGTGCTCGCGCCGAAGTTGGCGGTGCCGAAGTTGGTCAGCGGCAGGACGCCACTTGAGCTCGACGGCGCCTCGGCGATGACCTCGGCCGAGGACCGCTGCGCCCGGCCCTTCTGGACCGTCGTGTAGGTCCAGCCGCGGGTCGAGTCGGAGATGGTGAGCGTGAACGACCGGCTCCCACTGAAGGTGACCGACGCGCTCATCTGGTCGCCGGGGCGGACCGGGTAGGCCGACGCGGACAGGTTCACCGGGTACTTCGGGTACATCTCGTACCAGGCGTAGTAACTGGCCTGCCCGCCCGAGCAGTCGGCGTCGGTGCCGGTCTGCTCGACGGAGTTGCTGTTGTAGCCGTCGAGGCCGACCCAGAAGCTCGAGTACGTCGTCTGGCTGGTGCAGGTCGCGGTCGGCTGCGTCCACGACGAGGCGACCGAGTTGAAGGTGGAGTTGATGGCGGCATAGCCGGCCCAGTTCGTGCTCGTGCTGTGGGTGATCTTGTGGATCGGCCCGTAGCGGTGGACGGCTGACGTCGCGTGGTGGGTGGTTGCAGAGGAGTGGGGTACGGCGGCAGTGGCCGGCGCCGCGACCCCCACCGCGGCCACCAGCACGGTGGCGAAAACGAGTCGACGCATTGGTGCGCCCCTCTCGTGAAGGCGACAGGACTCGCTCAGCATGCCACCGCGGTGACCCGGCCGCAATCGGACGTCCGGGTAGGAATCGGACGTGCCGCCGGGCCGCGACTTGCGGGAAACCGACTGGACATATCGGACGAGCACCAGCCACGCCCACGACTCTCGGGAGGAGGGGGAAGGCATGGCGGCTCGGAGAGGGGTGGGGTGGTCGGGCGCTCGGTCCGGCCACCCCACGCTTCAGTGATGTCGGGCGATAGGCGCCGGCTACTTTGCGGCGACGATCTTGCCGAGCAGGCCGTGCGACTCGTCGTCCGGACCGGCGCTGAACACCAGCTCGTTGGTCTTGGCGGCGTTGCCGTTGCCGAACATCAATGCCCACAGGCCGTCGATGACGATCGGCTTGCCGTGCATCCCGCGCAGCTGACCGATGTGTGCGCCGGTGGTCGCGTTGAAGGCGTTGATGTGACCGTTGCCGAAGTTGCCGACCAGCAGCGCGCCGCCCAGCCGGCCGAAGCTGTCCGGCGCGATGGCGAGCCCCCATGGCGAGTCCAGCACGCCATGCGTGACGAGCCGACGTACGAACGCACCGTCGTTGGTGAACACATCGACGAACCCATGTCCCTGCCCGGCGACGTCGTCCTTGAGGCTGGCGTCCTGCTTGGCGAAGGTGACGTAGAGCATTCCGTTGAGCTCTTGGATGTTGAACGGCGCGTAGCCCGCCGGGATGCGGGGGTCGACGAAGACACCGCCCGGCAGTTCGACCGGCGTGAAGGTGTCGTCGTACACCTCGATCTGCCCGGAGCGGAAGTTGGCAGCGTAGAGATAGGTGTTGCCGTCGGATGCGGTGGCGATCGCCAGGCCCTTGTAGACGGCGTTCGCGCCGTTGTCGACGGCGACCTCGGTCATGCTCCCGCCGCCGACGGCCGGGTTCCAGCCGTCGATCGCGCCGCTCTCGGTGTCGAAGAGGAACCGCGCCGGGCCGGAGTTGCCGGCGGCGTCATGGATGACGAAACCGGTCGAGTCGGTGTTGAAGACGGTCCCGGTCGGCTCGCCCGACGTCACGTCGACGTCCAAGAACTGGCTCACCGTCCCGTCCGGGTTGCCGGCATAGACGGTCGTCTTGTCGGTGCCGTTGTCAGAGACCCAGAGCGGCGAGCCGGGCGCGTCGTCGGTGCCCGGTGACGCCGAAAGCCCCCAGGAGTTGACCAGGTCGGGATCGGTGAGGGAAGCCACTCCGGCTTGGTCGGAGACGAGGTTGATCTGCTCGAAGCCCATGGCGGGGTTGCCGTGCGGAGTCGCCTGTGCGACCGCCATCGAAGCCACCAGGCTGGTCATCGCTCCCGCGGCCGCAAGCGCGAGCGGCCAGCGTCGCGCCCGGCTGCCCGC
>JAICMS010000117.1 GCA_025929075.1 Propionibacteriales bacterium | reverse complement strand
TCGGCAGCCTCGACGACCTCCTCCCACCGGCGGATGCAGCCGCCGAGCCTCCCGGAGTCACGCAGAACATCGACGTGGAGCTCGACGCCGTCCTCTCCGAGGCGATCGCTGCTCTTGCCGAAGTGCTCGACCGGCTCGGCCGCCGCCGCGCCGCCGACCCCCTCCGCGATTGAGCGGCCAAGCTTGCAGTGTTGAGCGGCCAGGGTTGCAGTGTTGAGCGGCCAGGGTTGCAGTGTTGAGCGGCCAGGGTTGCCGGGTTGAGCTGCCAAGCTTGCAGTGTTGAGCGGCCAGGGTTGCCGGGTTGAGCTGCCAATGGCGAGCCAATTCCTGGCGCAGGCGGTCAGTGCCCGCTCTCCCGCGACGTGACCACCAGATCTTGGTAGGACGGGTTCTGCTTCAAGAAGCGCTGGACGAAGGGACACAACGGCCGCAGCGAGCGCCCCGACTGTCGTACGTCGTCCAACACCCGCTGCACGAGCTTGGAGCCCAGCCCCTGGCCGGCGTACGCCGGGTCAATCTCTGTGTGGATGGCGATGAAGACATCGCCGCTGATCTTGTACTCGAGGACGCCGGCCCGCTGGTCATCGACTGTGAGGACGAAGCGCCGCTCGTCGGGGACGTCGAAGATCTCGATCACGCCAGCCATCATCGCGCGCAACACCCCGTGCGCCGCCGCACGGGCGCAGCGATACTGCTGAGACACCGTGGCAGCGCCGCCCGTGCTGGTCGCGGATCGGCAGCTCGTTGACGAAAGGGTGGTCACGTTGGCGCCGTTGTGCGAGACGGAGGGCCTCACCGACATCCAGACCGAGATCCTCAAGACCGTCCGGGCCTTCGTCGACAAGGAGATCCTTCCCGTCGCGACGGAGCTCGAACATGCCGACGAGTACCCCACGCAGATCGTCGAAGGCATCAAGGAGCTGGGGCTCTTCGGCCTGACGATCCCCGAGGAGTACGGCGGTCTCGGCGAGTCGTTGCTGACCTACGCGCTCGCCGTCGAGGAGCTCGCCCGCGGCTGGATGAGCATCTCCGGCATCATCAACACCCACTTCATCGTGGCCTACATGCTGGTCCAGCACGGCACTGACGCACAGCGTCACGAGCTGCTCCCCCGGATGGCGACGGGTGAGCTGCGTGGATCATTCTCCATGTCGGAGCCGGGTTGCGGCTCCGATGTCGCGGCGATCCGCACTCGTGCGGTGGCGGCCGGCGACTCGTCGTACGTGATCGACGGCGAGAAGATGTGGATCACCAACGGGTCGACGGCCAACCTGTTGACGGTGCTGGTCAAGACCGACGTGGGAGCCGAGGGTGCACACCGCAACATGTCGGCGTTCCTCGTCGAGAAGCCACCCGGACTGGGTGAGGTGCTTCCCGGACTCACGATCCCGGCGAAGATCGAGAAGATGGGCTACAAAGGGGTTGACTCGACCGGCGCTGTCTTTGAAGGGTTCGAGATCGGTGCTGGCGCGATCCTCGGCGGGGAGCCCGGGCGTGGCTTCTACCAGATGATGGACGGCGTCGAGGTGGGCCGTGTCAACGTCGCGGCCCGCGGCTGTGGAGTGGCCTGGCGGGCTTTCGAGCTGGGGGTTGGTTATGCCCAGCAGCGCGAGGCGTTCGGCAAGAAGATCGCCGAACACCAGGCAGTGCTCTTCCGGATCGCGGAGATGGGAACCAAGGTCGAGGCCGCCCACCAGATGATGGTGCGCGCGGCGCGCCGCAAGGACTCCGGCGAGCGAAATGATCTTGAGGCCGGGATGGCAAAGTACCTTGCAGCGGAGTACTGCTCGCAGGTCGTCGAGGACTCGTTCCGCATCCACGGTGGCTACGGCTTCTCCAAGGAGTACGAGATCGAGCGGCTCTATCGCGAGGCACCCATGCTGCTGATCGGCGAGGGCACCGCAGACATCCAGCGGATGATCATCGGTCGCCGGCTGCTCGAGGACTACAAGCTCAGCTGACGCTCACCCACGACACCGGTCGGGGGGACTGGGTGCGGTTACGGCGACCTGCGAGGGTCCGGCGGAGGGCGGGCGCGGTTGAGCTAGGCGGGGAGGCGGGCCTCGATGGCGGCCAGCCGCCGCATGACCGCGTCGATGTCGGCCTTGGTGGCCGGCTCTGCGTGCTCGACCAGCCGGATGTCGAGCGCACCACTGGGCTGGATGGCGGCTTCCTCGACGTCGTCCAACTGGTAGACACCGTGCAGGCGTAGGGCGCTGATCAGCTGGTGGGGGCGGATCCCCTCCCGGCGGAGCGCCATCGTCAGCAGGTGGCCGCGGTCGATCAGGCGGGTCGGAGTGCCCTCGAGCACCGGGGCGAGCGGGCCGAAGCCGGCGAGCCGCGAGAACAGGCCGTTGAACGCGATCAGTACTGCCGCGCCGAACAGTCCGCCGACGAGTGAGTTGTCAGGCCCGATGATCGCGTTCTGCACGACGTTCGACAGCAGCAGCATGACCACGAGGTCGAACGAGCTCAGCTGCGCGGCGTCCCGCTTGCCTGCCAGCCGCAGCAGAATTGCCAGTGCGAGGTAGACGCCGACCGTCCTGATCAGCTTGTCCCAAAACGAGATGTCGATCGAGCCCAGGTCGTGCCACATGTCCTGCACCCTCCACTCGGCCGCGATGTTCGGCTGCCGCGGCGGCTACGCACAGTATCGACGCGCGGGGGCACCTCGTGGCTCTCTGACGCGCTGGTGCCGGCGCGGCTGCGTGGGAGGATGGGAGGCAGGCGAGCAAGGGGTGAGCGACGATGCCGATTCCAGAGTTGCCGAGCGGCATCCCGATCGGCACCTACCCGACGTATCTCAAGGCCCAAGAAGCCGTCGACTACCTGTCTGACAACCAGTTCCCGGTCGAGAACGTCACGATCGTCGGCAGCGATCTGCGGTTGGTCGAGCAGGTGACCGGCCGGCTGACCCGCGGACGGCTCGTCAACGCGGCCGCCTTGAGCGGTTCGCTCTGGGGCCTCTTCATCGGCGTGATGATCGCGATCTTCTCCGGCGGTAGCGGCACTGTCCTGGTGCCGATCGTGTGCCTCGTCATCGGCGCCATCGTCGGGGCGATCTCCGGCCTCGTCGGCTACGCCGCCACCGGCGGCAGGCGCGACTTCACTTCCCACACGGGCGTGGTGGCGACGTCGTATGAGCTGGTCTGCCAGCCGAAGGTCGCCGAGGACGCCCGCAACCTGCTCGGCCGGCTAGCGCTGCGCGACGGCTGATCCAGGAAACAACGCTCCCCGGTCGCTGGCCCATTCACTTCGCCCTCAGACCACGCAGAATTCGTTTCCTTCCGGATCGGCCATCACCACATGGTCGAGCGCTCCCAACAGGTCCAGACGCTCGAGCACGGACCCACCGGCTGCCGTCAGCTCGGCTACCGTGGCCTCGATCCGCTGTCGCCGTACCTCAGGATCGACGCGGCGGCCGCCGGAGACCTGCAGGTCGAGGTGCAACCGGTTCTTTGCCGACTTGCCTTCCGGGACCTTGAGCATCGAAAGGGTCGGCCGCAGGCCGTCGGGGTCGGTGAGGCTGGCACCGTCACCCCACTCGTCCTCTGGGACCTCGAGGTCGCGCAGCCAGTCCTCCCAGCTGCTCCAGCCGTCCGGCGGCGGCGAGTCGACGTACCCCAGCGCCAGTCGCCAGAAGCCGGCCATCACCGGCACGTCGTTGCAGTCGAGCGTGAGCGTCCAGGGCGTCGCCATCCGGTCAATGTAGGGCGCTCCTGTCGACGCGTGGGGACCGGTAGTGGCTCACCGAAGCAGAGTCGGTCACGATGGAGGCCGATCGGCAGCCAGGAGGCCACCATGCAATTCGGGCGCACCTTCGAGGAGTTCGAGGTCGGTGCCGTCTACAAGCACTGGCCGGGCAAGACCGTGACCGAGTACGACGACCACCTCTTCTGCCTGCTGACGATGAACCACCATCCGCTGCACCTCGACGCCCACTACGCCGAGGAGACCACGCAGTTCGGCCGCAATGTCGTGGTCGGCAACTACGTCTACTCACTGCTGATCGGGATGAGCGTCCCCGACGTCTCCGGCAAGGCGATCGCCAACCTCGAGATCGAGTCGCTGCGCCACGTCGCGCCGACCTTCCACGGCGACACGATCTACGGCGAGACGACAGTCCTCGACAAGTGGGAGAGCACGTCCAAGGACGACCGAGGGATCGTGTACGTCGAGACGATCGGCTACAACCAGGACGGGACCGTGGTGTGCACGTTTCGCCGCAAGGTGCTGGTGCCCAAGCGGAATTACCTCGACGCGCGCGGCGGCGACCAACCCGGCCGCCCGCCCACCTCTGCCCAGGCCTGAGCCGGTCCCGGCCGGGGCCGAATCTCTCCACAACCTTGACCAGACATCGCTAGCGGTGTCCGGGCGGTAAGTAGGGTCGGGACGTGACCACCCCGGCTGGCGGCGTACCCGGCCAAAGCGCCGCGGCTGACCACCAGGCGAGCCCGGAGGACCGAGCCGACGACCGTGACGAGCCAACCCAGGAGGTCTGGCTGGTCAGGCATGGCGAGACAGAGTGGAGCCGGGACGGCCGGCATACCGGCCGCAGCGACGTGCCGCTTACCACCAAGGGCGAAGCGGCGGCCCGCCTGCTTCGAGGTCCGCTCGGCGGCCAGCACTTCGACGAGGTACTCGTCAGCCCGAGGCAGCGCGCTCGCCGTACCGCTGAGCTGGCCGGCTTCGCCGACGCACAGGTGACAGACGAGATCGCGGAGTGGAACTACGGCGGCTACGAAGGTCTGACCAGGCCGGAGATCCAGAAGCAGCAGCCGGGCTGGACGATCTGGAACGACGGTGCGCCGGGCGGGGAGTCTCCGCAGCAGGTCAGCGATCGTGTCGACCGACTGATCGAGAGGATCAGGGCGAGCGAGTGCGAACGCGTGCTGATTTTCGCGCATGGCCACGTGCTGCGCTGCGTGGGAGCACGCTGGGTTGGTGAGCCGGTCGTGGTTGGCGAGCACCTCTTCCTCGACACCGCGACAGTCAGTGTGCTCGGCTTCGACCGCGGGCTGTCGGTCCTGCTCCGCTGGAACTGTCCGGTCGTCTGAACGGCCGAGTACGTCGATTGCGCCAGGGCTGGCAGCGCGCGATACCCCGATGTGGGTCGGACGAATGGTGCGCGCGGCGACCGAGAGGCGGCGATCCAACAACGGTCGAGCGGCGAAGCGGTAACACCGCCCGACCGGAGTTGCCCAGCGTCGGCCGACCACCGAGACTCGTCAGACGAGTCCGGCGCCGCGACCCCTCTGACGCGAACGAGCCGGGAGGGCATCCAGGGAGACGGGGACGACGTGCAGTTGCCTTCTTCAGCGCACAAGCTGGCGATCGGCGCAGCTCTGGCCGCGCTGGTGCTCGGCTCCGGGGCTGCCGCCACCGCTGGCGCGAGGACCGGGTCCCCGACCGGCACCGGGGCCGCTGGCCGCGCCGCGACCGGTCACGGCGCCACGCTCGGCCACTCCGGCGGCGCCGTGCCGGCCGGTTTCCATCCCGGCGCACCCGGCGTGGGGGACCCGTACTTCCCGCTCGAGGGCAACGGCGGCTACGACGTCAAGCACTACGACCTCGACCTGAGCTACTCGCCGGACACCCACCTGCTCCAAGGCTCGAACACCATCACGGCCACCGCCACCCAGAATTTGTCGAGCTTCGACCTCGACTTCAAGGGCTTTGACGTGTCGGCCGTCGACGTCGATGGCCAGGCGGCGACTTTCGCCCGCGATGGGCAGGAGCTGACGATCACCCCGACGGCCGGCCTGCCGCGTGGCCAGACCTTCACCACGAAGGTGTCTTACGCGGGGAAGCCGCAGACGGTTGTGGGTTCGCCGATCGTCTTCGGGGCGCCGTACGGCTGGATCTACACCGACGACGGCGCTTTCGTCGGCTGCGAGCCGAACGCCGCCCACACCTGGTTCCCAGGCAACGACCACCCGAGCGACAAGGCGAGCTTCAGCTTCCACATCACCGTGCCGAAGTCCAAGGAGGTTGTGGCCAACGGCTCGCTGGTCTCCCAGCAGATCCACCGCAACAAGGCGACCTTCGTCTGGGACGAGAAGCGGCCGATGGCGACGTACCTGGCGACGATCGACATCGGCAAGTGGCAGTTCCACTCGACGACGACACTCGATGGCATCCACGAGTTCGTGGCGGTCGACCCGGCACTCGCCGACGAGGCGCAGCGCGAGCACACCGTCGCGATGACCGGACAGATCACCGACTACTGGCAGCAGGCGTTTGGCCGGTACGCCTTCGGGTCGACTGGCGCCATCGTCGACAATGTGCCGGACATCGGCTTCTCGCTGGAGACCCAGACCCGCCCACTGTACGGGTTCGTGCCCAATCCGGGCACGGCGTCACATGAGCTCTCACACCAGTGGTTCGGCGACAGTGTCTCGGTGGCGTCATGGAAGAACATCTGGCTCAACGAGGGCTTCGCGACGTTCGCGTCCTGGCTGTGGAACGAGCACACGTCCGGCGTCTCGACCTGGCAGACCGCGCGCCGGTATGACAGCGCTTACGGCCCGGGCGCGGCTTTCTGGAAGCTGTCGATTGCGGACCCGGGTCGCAACCGGATGTTCCATGCTCCGGTCTACATCCGGGGCGGCATGGCCCTTGCGGCCTTGCGGCACCGGATTGGCCAGCCGGTCTTCGCCCGCCTTCTGCGGACGTGGACACGCGAGCATCGATACGGCAACGCCACCACCCACGACTTCGTGGCACTCGCCGATCAGGTGTCGGGGCAGGACCTCACGCACTTCTTCCATCTATGGCTCTGGAAGCAGGCGAAGCCGCCGCTGACCTGAGCAGCGAAGTGTGGCCGATGCGGACACCCAGCAGGGCTTCGACGCTGTCGGGACCGGCCACTACGGCCGAACCCTGCCGGGATCGGCCACACCTGGGCGTGGTCAGCGGGTCCAGATGCCCCAGGTGTCGAGGGCCGCGGCCAGCCCGGCTGACAGCTCGAGCAGTCCGAAGGCTTCCTTGTCGACCCAGCGGGCGTCGGTGGCGTCGTCGCCCGGCTGCAGCGGCTGGGCGGGATCGGTGGGGCGGCAGTGGAAGTCGGTCACGGCGTACGTCGACCCGCCGGGCGCCGGCAGGTCGACCCGGCCTGCCACGTCGGCCACCTCGACGTCCAGCCCAGTCTCCTCGCGAACCTCTCGCCGTACCGCCTCCTCGAGCGACTCGCCGGCCTCCACCCGGCCGCCAGGGATCGACCACATCCCGGCCGACGGAGGATTGCGGCGCCGGACGACCACGATCCGACCGGCCCCGTTGCCGATC
>JAICMS010000159.1 GCA_025929075.1 Propionibacteriales bacterium | reverse complement strand
TGCTTCACGGTCCCGGAGTCGTCGTACTCGACACGTAGCATGTGAGGCACGATGTCCGCCCTGATCCCGCTGCCCGAGCTCGTCGACACAGACGCCGGAGACCGCGGCGGAGACACCGGAGAAGGCGTGAAGCGGCGGTCGTCGCGGCTCACTCCCGAGGAGCTGCTCGAGGATCTCAACCCCGCCCAGCGGACTGCGGTCACCTACTCCGGGCACGCGTTGCTGGTCGTTGCTGGCGCGGGCTCGGGGAAGACCCGAGTGCTCACCCGGCGGATCGCCTGGCTGCTCGCCGAGCGCAACGCCCACCCCGGCTCGATCCTGGCGATCACCTTCACCAACAAGGCAGCGGCGGAGATGCGATCCCGGGTCGAGCAGCTGGTCGGCGGCCGGGCTCGGCTGATGTGGGTCTCGACGTTCCACTCTGCCTGTGTCCGGATCCTGCGCAAAGAGATAAGCCGGCTCGGCTTCAAGTCGACGTTCTCCATCTACGACGACGCCGACTCCAGACGGCTGATGGGGCTGGTGTGCCGCGACCTCGACATCGACGTCAAGCGCTACCCGCCCCGCGCGGTGTTGGGCTGGGTGAGCAACTGCAAGAACGAGCTCCTCGGAGCCGAGGCCGCTGCAGCCAAGGCAGCCAACCACCTCGAGAAGCTGTACGCCGAGTGCTACACCGCCTACCAGCAGCGGCTCCAGCAGGCGAACGCGTTGGACTTCGACGACCTGATCTCCACGACGGTGCGGCTGTTCCAGGAGGTCCCAGAGGTCCGCGAGGCCTACCGCCGGCGCTTCCGGCACGTCCTCGTCGACGAGTACCAAGACACCAACCACGCCCAGTACGCGCTGGTGAGGGAACTGTGCGGAGCCCGCAGGCCGCGGCGGACCGTCGAGGGCGACCTGGTCGGGTCCGCCGATGACCCGGGAGGATCCGAGCCGACTGACGAGCCGGCCGCTGAGCCGGCCGACCTGATGGTCGTCGGTGATGCCGACCAGTCCATCTATGCGTTCCGCGGTGCCAACATCCGCAACATCTTGCAGTTCGAGGACGACTTCCCCGACGCGGCGACCGTGTTGCTCGAGCAGAACTACCGCTCGACCCAGACGATCCTGTCCGCGGCGAACGCAGTGATCTCCCACAACACCAGCCGCAAGCCCAAGAACCTGTGGTCCGACGCCGGGGCGGGCGACAAGCTGGTCGGCTACGTCGCCGACAGCGAGCACGACGAGGCACAGTTCGTCGCCGACGAGATCGACAGGCTCACCGACGCAGAGATCGCCCAGCCCGCCGACGTAGCGGTGTTCTACCGCACCAATGCCCAGAGCCGGGTGTTCGAGGAGGTCTTCATCCGAGTCGGCCTTCCCTACAAGGTCGTCGGCGGCGTCCGCTTCTACGAGCGGCGAGAGATCCGCGACGCGCTCGCCTACCTTCGGCTGCTGGCCAACCCCGACGACACCGTCTCGCTGAGACGCATCCTCAACGTGCCCAAGCGCGGCATCGGGGAGCGGGCACAGGCCTGCGTCGACCTGCTGGCTCAGCGGGCATCGCTGACCTACTGGGAGGCACTGCGGAGAGCCGACGAGGTCCCCGACCTGGTGTCGCGTTCGCTGCACAACATCCAGACTTTCGTGGCCATGATCGAGGAGCTGCAACAGCTGGTCGCCGAAGGCGCCGGTCCCGACCATGTGCTCGACGTCGTCCTCGCCCGGTCCGGCTACCGCGCCGAGCTCGAGGCGTCCACCGACCCGCAGGACGAGACAAGGATCGAGAACCTCGACGAGCTGCTCGCCGTCGCCCGCGAGTTCGCCGAGGAGCGACCGGGCGCCACCCTGGCCGACTTCCTGGAGCGGGTTGCGCTGGTGGCCGACGCCGACCAGATCCCCGACCCCGACGAGTCCGGTGGCGTGGTCACCCTGATGACCCTGCACACCGCCAAGGGCCTGGAGTTCCCCGCGGTGTTCCTCACCGGGCTCGAAGACGGCGTCTTCCCTCACGCCCGCTCGGTCGGCGACCCGAAGGAGCTCGAGGAGGAGCGGCGACTCGCCTACGTCGGCCTCACGCGTGCGCAGCGCCGGCTCTACCTGTCGCGAGCCGTGGTGCGCTCCGCGTGGGGGGCACCGCAGCACAACCCCCCGTCGCGATTCCTGACCGAGCTCCCCGACGAGCTCGTCGACTGGCGCCGCACCGAGGCCGACCAGGCGGTGTGGGGTTCATCGACTGCCAGCGACCGGTTCGCTGACGCCCCCGGCTACCTCTCGTCGGTGGCGCGGGCGGTCCGTCGGCGTACGGCGACCTTCCCCAGCGCCAAGCCGACCGCCGGCAGTCGACCGGTGCCGTCGCTGCGCTCCGGAGACCGGGTCATGCACGACGCGTTCGGGCTCGGCACCGTGGTGACCGTCGAGGGGCAGGCCGATCAGGCGGTGGCCAGCGTCGACTTCGGCAGCCTCGGCGTGAAGCGGCTGCTGCTGCGCTACTCACCGGTCGTCAAACTCTGACCAGGACCCTCAGGTGAGCCGGCGCTCGCTGGCCCAGCGACTGAGCTCGTACCGGTTCGACAGCTGCAGCTTGCGCAGGACGTTGGACACGTGGGTCTCCACGGTCTTCACCGAGATGAACAGCTCGGCCGCAACCTCCTTGTAGGCGTAGCCCCTGGCGATGAGGCGCATCACCTCGCGCTCGCGCTCGGTCAGCCGGTCGAGGTCCTCGTCAATCTCCGCGACGGCGATCTGGCCGGCGAACGCGTCGAGCACGAATCCGGCCAGCCGCGGCGAGAAGACGGCGTCTCCGTCGGCGACCCGGCGGATCGCCGCGACGAGCTCCTCACCGGTGATGTGCTTGGTGACGTAGCCCCTCGCACCACCGCGGATCACCGCGATCACGTCCTCGGCCGCGTCGGACACGCTCAGCGCGAGGAAACGGACGTCTGGCATCCGCGGGGCGACGCGCCGCAGCACCTCGGTGCCGCCGCCGCCCGGCAGGTGGACGTCGAGAAGCACGACGTCCGGCGTCGTCTCGGCGATCAGACGGACCGCCTGATCGACGTCGGCGGCCTCAGCGACGATCTCGACAGCACCGCGGAGCTCGGCTTTCACGCCCGTTCGGAACATCGCGTGGTCGTCGACGACGACCACGCGCAGGGTTGCCCTCATGCCTGCCTCCCGTCCGGCCGCAGCGACAGCCACAGCCTGACCTCGGTGCCGTCAGTGGCGCTGCTTCTGACCTCCGCCTCGCCGCCATAGCGGCGGGTTCGCTCGATGATCGAATGGCGCACGCCCTTGCGATCCGGGGAGACGGCGGCCAGGTCGAAGCCGATGCCGCGGTCCCTGACGAAGATCTCGACCAGGCCGTCGGACACCTCGGCGTAGACGTCGACCTTCGGCGCCCGTGAGTGCCGGGCGGCGTTGACCATGGCCTCGCGTGCCGCCGCGACGAGTGCAGCCACCGACTCGCCGGCCGCGACGTCGCCGACGACCACCAGCTCGACCGGGACTCGGTGCGTGTCCTCCACCTCGGCTGCAGCCTGCTGCAGCGCGGACCTCAGCGTGCTGCTCGCGCCGTCCGGTACCTCGAACAGCCAGCTGCGCAGCTCCCGCTCCTGGGTGCGCGCCAGCTGGGCGACCGCGGCCGGGTCGTGCGCCTGACGTTGGATCATGGCCAACGTCTGCAGCACGGAGTCGTGCAGATGGGCGGCGACGTCGGCGCGCTCCTGGCTGCGGATGCGCTCGGCCCGCTCGGTCCGCAGCTGGTTGTTGAGCCGGAGCAGCCACGGACCGATGACCAGGCAGACGCCGACCGCGGCCAGGCCGAGGACCACGACTGCAGTGCCGATCTCGCGGGTCGCCCCCACCTGCACGAGCGCCACAAAACCGGCGCTGACGAGCAGGGCCAACCCGACGGCGACCCGTGCCCACGACCACCACCCGCCCGATGTCGACAGGACCGAGTTGCGCGTGCTCTCGTCGGCCTGCCACCACAGCAGTACGAGCCCGCAGACCGCGACAAGCAGCGGCCAGAACACCCGCGGGTTCAGCCCGAGCCCGGCGTTCTGCAGGATGACCACGACGCCGATCCCGCACAGCACCAGTGACAGGGCCACGCTGATGTCGCGACGTCGGCGGCTGTCGGAGCCCGTGCGCCGTCCTTGGCGGGAGGCAGCGGACAGACCCGGCGGTACGTCGGCCGGCTGCACCTCGAGGCGGACGGGCAGCAGCAGCCACAGGCCGGCGTAGACGAGAGCCCCGAAACCACCGAGCATGGCCAGCAGTACGAAGCCGATCCGCAGGTGCACCGGTGGCACGCGCAGATGCTCGGCGAGCCCCGCCGCCACGCCGCCGAGCACCCGGTCGTCGGGGTCACGGTAGGCACGACGCGGCAGGGGTGGCGGCTGCGTGGTCAGTGGCTGGGTCATCACCGTCCATGATCCCTGGCCGAGCACACCGGCGGTATCGGAAAGACCCCTCACCGCCCTTCCTCGACCCTCAGGGTCGCGGCGCGAATATCGGTGGTTTCCCCGATTCGGTGGAAGCCCGTTGCCGCGCAGGCTGGTGTCATGTCACAGACCACCTCCCCCCCGACGCCGAACCCGTCGCCGTTGCGCCACGGCTTCGGCGACCTCGGCAGCATCCGGCGTGCACGGCAGCGCCGGATGGTCGCCGGAGTAGCGGAGGGCATCAGCCGGCACTTCGACATCGACCCGACGATCGTGCGGGTCCTCTTGGTCGTCGCGACGTTCTTCGGCGGCGCCGGCCTCATCTTCTATGCCGCAGCCTGGCTCACCGTGCCTGAGGAGGGGCAGGCGGAGGCGGTGGTCTCCAGCCACGGTGGCCGGGACGCCGACCGGGTCGCGACGATCGGGCTGGT
>JAICMS010000005.1 GCA_025929075.1 Propionibacteriales bacterium | reverse complement strand
TCTGCCGCCGACTGCGCCACCATCCTGCCTCATTCCGCCACATCGCCCGACGAACGGGTTGGGCCGCCATACTTGGTCGATGGCCGGCTGCTGCGACCACGACGACTATGAGTCCGTCTTCACCGGACGGTTCGCGCGCCGGGTCGCCAAGCGGTACGCCAAGTCAGGGCTTAACCCGACGGCGAGCAGGATCGTCGACTTCGTCGCCAGCCACGGAGTCAGCGGAGCATCGGTGCTCGAGATCGGCGGCGGCGTCGGCAATCTCCACATCGAGTTGCTGCGTCACGGCGCCTCCCATGTGACCAACCTGGAGATCTCCACGACGTACGAGGCCGAGGCGGCACGCTTGCTGGAGCAAGCAGGCATGGCCGACCGGGTGACGCGCCGCTTCGTCGACATCGCCACAGCACCAGGCGAGGTCGAGGTTGTCGACGTGGTGGTTTTGCATCGAGTCGTCTGCTGCTACCCCGACTACCGCAGCTTGTTGACCGCGGCCGCCGACCATGCTCGGCGCTTGCTCGTCTACAGCCACCCGGCCGACAACGCGATCACCAGGCTGGCCTTCGGCTCGGAGAACATGCTGCAACGGCTGCGCCGTAACAGCTTCCGGGCGTTCGTGCACCCGCCGAAGGCGATGGTCGCGGTCGCCGAGGCGAGCGGCCTGACGACCGCGTCTCGACACCACTCGTGGGACTGGGACGTCGTCGGCCTGGTTCGAGAGCGCGCTGTAGTGGGCCGCGGGTAGCCGCCCACTCGCGGGAGCCGAGCCTCACCCGGACAGGTCGATGAGGCCAGCGTCGGTTGCGCGGAACCCGCAGGCTTGAAAGTAGAACGGCCGCAGCTCCGGGCGGAAGTCGACGTGCAACCAGGAACAGCCGGCATCGCGGGCGGCTTGCTCGCACCGCCGCACCAGCTCCGTCCCGATGCCGCGGCGCTGGTAGTCGGCATGCACCTTGGGGTCGAGAAGGAAAGCATGGTCGCCTCCGTCCCACGCGACATTGGCGAAGCCGATCAGGACCCTGCCGCCGGTATGGGCGCTGACCCATCCGAGACTGTGACGACGGATCTGGTTCCACCAGCCAGGCTCCGCATTGCCACCGTGGGACAGCGTGAGGGTGACGAGCTGGCTGTCATCGAGCTGCTCACGCCACCGGAACTGGATCGCGTCGGCCATTCGACCAGTCTGCCTTCGCGTCGAGCCCGGCCGCCGAGTCCGGTCGTCGAGTCCGGTCGTCGCCGTACGGCGAGTCAGCGTCGGGCCAACCGCCAGGCGGCGGGGAAAGCCAGCGCAGCCACGGCCAGCTTGATCGCGTCGGTCGCGAGGAACGGCCGTACACCGAGGTCGAAGGCCCGCCCGGCGCTGAGGTCGAGGTCGAGCGCCAACCAGGCCGTGCCGACGACGTAGACGACGAGACTGCCGGCGACCATGAGCGCCAACGTGGTCGCGACCTGCCGGTCGGCGCCACGTCGGGCCAGCGCTCCCACTAGGGCCGCCGCGAGGACGAACCCGACGATGTACCCGAACGATGGGCCGCCGAGCCCGCCTGAGTGGTCGGCGAACCACGGCACGCCGGCGATGCCCGCCAACAGGTAGACGACCATCGACAGAGCACCGCGGAGGGTGCCCAGGGCCGCGCCGGTCACGAGCACGGCCAGCGTCTGCAGCGTGAACGGCACCGGCGAGAGCGGCGTCAAAATCGAGATCTGGGCAGCCAGGCCAGTGAGCCCCGCTCCGGCGACCACAAGGCCGGCATCTCGGGCCAGCGAGCCGGGGATCAGGTCGGCGAGGACTCTGCGGTCGGGTACGGCGACGGAGAAGGCCACGGGCGCTCCTTGCTCGAGACGGGTGGTCCCTCTTCGCTCGCGACCACCGGTACCTTCCCAACGGCGGCGAGGGAGGAGCCGCGGGGAGACGGCGTGAGCGGCTGGCGCCGCGGCTCGGCAGAGGGTCAGGCGGACTTGCGCTTCTTGGGCGGCTGCTCCTCGCGCGGCACCAGCGTCGGGTTGACGTTGTTGCAGACCACCTCACGGGTAATGACGACCTTGGCCACGTCGGCGCGCGACGGGACGTCGTACATCACGTTGAGCAGGACCTCTTCGAGGATCGCCCGCAGGCCGCGGGCGCCGGTCCCCCGCATCATCGCCTGTTCGGCGACGGACTCGATCGCGTCGTCGCTGAACTCCAGGTCGACACCGTCGAGCTCGAAGAGCTTCTGGTACTGCTTGATCAGCGCGTTCCGAGGCTCGGTCAGGATCCGCATCAGGTCGGACTCCTGCAGCATGTCGACTGTCGCGATGACGGGCAGGCGTCCGACGAACTCGGGGATCAGGCCGAACTTCAACAGGTCCTCGGGCCGTACGTCGGCGAAGAGCGCGTCAACCGCCGCATCGGACTTGACCGGCAGCTCAGCGGTGAAGCCGAGTGTCTTCTTGCCGGCCCGCTGCTCGATGATGTGCTCGAGCCCGGCAAACGCACCACCGACGATGAACAAGATGTTGGTGGTGTCGATCTGAATGAACTCCTGGTGGGGATGCTTGCGCCCACCCTGCGGCGGCACCGACGCGGTGGTGCCCTCCAGGATCTTCAGCAGAGCCTGCTGCACGCCCTCACCGGACACATCACGGGTGATCGACGGATTTTCGGACTTGCGGGCTACCTTGTCGACCTCGTCGATGTAGATGATGCCGGTCTCGGCCTTCTTGACGTCGTAGTCGGCGGCCTGGATCAGTTTGAGCAGGATATTCTCCACGTCCTCGCCGACGTAGCCGGCCTCGGTGAGCGCCGTGGCGTCGGCGATCGCGAACGGCACATTGAGCATCCGCGCGAGCGTCTGGGCCAGGTAGGTTTTGCCGCACCCGGTCGGCCCGATCATCAAGATGTTGGACTTCGATAGCTCGACCGGCTCGTCCTTGCCCGGCCGCTGCCCACCGTTGGCGCCCGCTTGGACGCGTTTGTAGTGGTTGTAGACGGCTACAGCCAACGACTTCTTCGCGGCATCCTGACCGATGACGTAGCCGTTGAGGAACTCGTAGATCTCCCTCGGCTTGGGCAGCTCCTCGAGCCCGAGGTCGGCGCCTTCGGAGAACTCTTCCTCGATGATCTCGTTGCAGAGGTCGATGCACTCGTCACAGATGTAGACGCCGGGACCGGCAATAAGCTTCTTGACCTGTTTCTGGCTCTTGCCGCAAAACGAGCACTTCAGCAGGTCTCCACCGTCACCGATCCGTGCCACCCGTGAGGTCTCCTTCGTCGTCCGGCCTCGGTGCCTGGGCACCTCGACCTGCCGTTCAAGTGTCGACGGTACCGGCAGAAGCCGTCAACCGTGGGTAAGTTCGGTCAAGCCGTTGCCGGTGTCGCCTTCTGTGACTCGAGCACCTGGTCGATCAGGCCGTACTCGATCGCCTGTTCGGCAGTCAGGATCTTGTCGCGCTCGATATCCCGGCTGACCTCCTCGATCGAGCGGCCGGTGTTCTCAGAAATCATCTGCTCGAGCAGCGTCCGCATCCGCAGGATCTCGTTGGCCTGGATCTCGATGTCGCTGGCCTGTCCGTAGGCGCCCTCGGTGTAGGGCTGGTGGATCAGGATCCGGCTGTTGGGGAGCGCCATCCGCTTGCCGCGAGTGCCGGCCGCCAGGAGAACCGCCGCTGCCGACGCCGCCTGCCCCAGGCAGACGGTCTGCACGTCGGGCTTGAGGTAGCGCACGGTGTCGTAGATGGCGGTGAGCGCCGTGAACGAGCCACCCGGGCTGTTGATGTAGATGCTGATCATGCGCTCGGAATCCATGGCCTGCAGGCACAACAGCTGGGCCATCACCGCGTTGGCGATGTCGTCGCTGATCGGTGTGCCGAGGAAGATGATGCGGTCCTCGAAGAGCTTCGCGAAGGGGTCGATCCGCCGCACGCCGTACGACGTCCGCTCCTCCCACTGCGGGATGAAGTACTCAGCTCGCGGCGTGATCAAGCCGAACTGCTGGTTGTCGGTCACTCGAACCCCCTCGCGGAGTTGGACTTGCCACCGCTGACGTCGGAGGCCTGCTCGACGACGTCGTCGATGAAGCCGTAGTCCTTGGCCTCCTGCGCCGTGAACCAGCGGTCGCGGTCGGCGTCACGCTCGACCTGCTCGACGCCCTGCCCGGTGTGCTTGCTGATCAGTTCGAAGAGGACCTTCTTGATGTAGAGCGACTGCTCGGCCTGGATCTTGATGTCGGACGCCGAGCCGCCCAATCCACCCGACGGCTGGTGCATCATGATGCGCGCGTGCGGCAGTGCGAACCGCTTGCCCTTGGAGCCGGCGCAGAGCAGGAACTGGCCCATCGATGCCGCCAGGCCCATCCCGACCGTCGCGACGTCATTGGGGACGAACTGCATCGTGTCGTAGATCGCCATGCCGGCGTCGACGGCACCGCCGGGGCTGTTGATGTAGAGGAAGATGTCACTGCGGGGGTCCTCCGCGCTGAGCAGCAGCATTTGGGCGCAGATGACGTTCGCGTTGTCGTCGCGCACCTCCGACCCGAGGAAGACGATGCGCTCCCTGAGCAGCCGTTCGTAGATTCGGTCGTCGAGGCCAGCAGTGGACGATCGACCATTGGCCTCGATGCTGACGCCCGCGCGTGCTGGCGATGATTTGTCTGGGGTCACGGCACCGACACTATCGGCAGGGATCGACATTCCCAGGGGACTCGGCGCGGTGTTCGCCGACAGCGGACGAGGTCACTCCTCCGGTGCGGACAGATAGTCGCCGGAGACAGTGATGCCAGCGGCAAGGTCGGCCCCTGACCGACGCGCGCCGGCTTCGCGCCCGGCAGCGTCCGGTTCGTCGACGGTCTCCTCTGCACCCTCTGCACCGTCCGCGTCCTGCCCGGTCGGCGTGTCCTCGGCGTAGCTGCCGTCGGGCAGCAGCAACCTCAGCTCGACACGGTTGCCGGACTTGTCGGTCACCGTGGCGTCCTCGACCAGGGTCGCGAGCGCCTTGCCGCGCCGTGCCTCCGCCACCAGTTCGGGCAGGTGGTTGTGCTCGGTCGCGTGCTTGGCGTACTCGTCCGGCGAAACCCCGGCCTGCTGCGCCCGGCGCAGCACCAGGGCCGTCAGCTCCTGCTGGTCGACCGAAACGGCCTCGCGGTTGGCGATCTCGTCGAGCAGGAACTGGGAGGCGATAGCGTCCTTCACCTGCTTCTCGAGCTCGGCTTCGAACTCCTCCTCGGTCTGCTCGTTGGCCGAGAGCAGGTCCGCCTTGGTCATCCCGGCGTAGGCGAGCTGTTGGTCGACCGCGTCACGCCGCGCCGCAATCTGCTCGGCGATCAGTGTTTCGGGAAGGGGGATCTCGGTCATCGACAGGAGCCGCTCGAGCACGGCGTCCCTGGCCGCTTCGGCCTGCTGCAGACGTGCGCCTCGGGTGAGCCGGTCGCGAAGGTCGTTTCGCAGCTCCTCGATGGTGTCGAACTCCGATGCCGTCTGCGCGAACTCGTCGTCGAGCTCTGGGAGCTCCTGCTCTTTGACCGCGGTGACCTTCACGGTCACGTCGACCGAACGGTCCTTGTACTCACCGCCGATCAGCGTGGTTGAGAACGTCTTCTCGTCACCCGACGACATGCCGACCAGTGCCTCGTCGAGCCCTTCGAGCATGGTCGCCCGCCCGACCTGGTAGCTCATCCCCGTGGCCTGGGCCTCCTCGATCGCCGTACCGTCGTCGGACGCCGACAGGTCGATCGTCACGAAGTCGCCGTCCTGAGCGGGACGTTCGACCGGGTTGAGGCTGCCGAACCTCGTGCGCAGCGCCTCGACCTGCTCCTCGACGTCCTCGTCAGTGACCGTCGCGTCGTCGACCTCGACCTCGAGGTTGTCGAAGTCCGGCAAGCTGATCTCGGGCTTGACGTCGAGCTCGGCGGTGAAGCTAAGGTCGACCCCGTCGGCGACCTCGGCGACGTCAAGTTCAGGCTGGCTCAGGGCCGTGATCTCGTTCTCCTGCAGCGCCCGGAAGTAGAAGCCGGGCAGTGCCTCGGACACCGCCTCCTGGACGACCGCCTCGCGACCGACCCGCTGGTCGATGACCAGTGCAGGCACCTTGCCCCTGCGGAAGCCGGGCACGGTGATCTGCTGACCGATCTTGCGGTAGGCCTCGTCCAGGCTGGGCTTGAGCTCGGCGAAGGGCACCTCGACGGTGAGCTTCACCCGGGTCGGGTTCAACGTCTCGACGGCGCTCTTCACTTCTGGCTCCTCTGGGATCTCGACTCGGGACGACGGGCCGGTCATGGCCGGTGCTCGGGTTGCGGCGGGGCGAGTCGGGGCGACAGGACTCGAACCTGCGATCTCCTGCTCCCAAAGCAGGCGCGCTAGCCACTACGCTACGCCCCGGTGCTCGGCGTGCCGATTCGCGGCGACGCCCAGCCGCCGAGTCTAGACGAGCGGCGTCCGGCTTCCCATTCGGCGAGATCTTCGTCGCCGTACGGAGACCGGCTCGGCCACATCCCAGTCGAGTCGCCCGATCGCTCGGCGTCCTCGAACATGGCACCATAGACGCCGCGGTTCAGGTCCGGCGCTGGTCGGGCAGCGGCCGCTCGCGGGTGTAGCTCAATGGCAGAGCCCCAGCCTTCCAAGCTGGTCATGGGGGTTCGATTCCCCTCACCCGCTCCTAGAGCCGAAAGACGGAGACACCGGACCCGTGTGACACTTGGCGGCATGACCGGCAGCTTCTTGGACGAGCCGCCGACGACACCGCAAGCACAGTCGCTGTACGACGACGACGTCGCCGATTCCGGTTTCATCCGGAACTTCTCACGGCTCTGGGCCTACCAGCCCGAGACGATCGGCCAGTTGTTCCAACTGATGACAGCCGCGTTCGAACCGAGCGGGCTGTCCTTCCGGCAGCGCGGCATCCTCGTGGCTGCCACGGCGTCGACTCGTGGTGACTCCTATTGTTCCCTCGCGTGGGGCGGCAAGCTGGCTGAGGCTTCCGACGCCGAGTTGGCGGCTGGCGTGCTCACTGGCACGGACGAGGGGCTCACCGAGCAGGAGGCCGCCATGTCGACTTGGGCTCGATCGGTTGTGAGGGACCCCAATGCGACGTCGCCCGCCGACGTTCAGGGTCTCCGGGACGCGGGGATGAGCGACGAGCAAATCTTCGCGATCACGGCCTTCGTTGCGCTGAGGCTCGCCTTCTCCACCGTCAACGACGCCCTAGGCGCCCATCCCGACGCACGACTCGTCGAATCGCTGCCGACGATCGTGACCGACGCCATCACCTACGGCCGGCCGGTCCAGGAGTAGGTGACTGCTGGACCTTGCGGCCGACCAGGTGGAAGATCCGGCTGAGCTGACGGTAGGGGTCTCGGCGCCCGGCTTCGAGCTCGACTGCCGCCAGCGAAGCCAGTCGTTCTTCGTCACCGGGGTCGACGGCGACGCCGGCCAGGTCTAGCCAGTCGACGAACAGCCAGATGCCGTACCAGCGCACCGGTTCCACGCCGTAGCCCCGCAGCAGCCCGCTGAGCCCCTCCACCGTGTCCCCTCTGGTCGGCAGCCCGAGCACCCCGATCTCCCGGTCGGTGTCGAAGGCCGCCAGCGCATCGCTCCAACGACGTTCCAGCGCTGGCCGGACCGCCGCCGCATGTGCGTTGCCCGCCATGATGGAGACGAGTCCACCGGCCTCAGTGCGCCGGCAGAGCTGCTCGACCACGTCGTCGGGCCGATCGAGGTAGCCCAGCACGCCGTGGCAGAGCACTGCCGCGAAGAGCTGCCCGCCGACGGCTGCCTCGGCATTCTCGCCGCCCGCCTGGATGAACGTCACCCGTCGACGTACGTCGTCCGGCAACCGCTCCAGCCGCGCCCTTGCCTTGTCGAGCATCGCGGGCGAGGGGTCCAGCAGCGTCACTTGATAGCCGACGCGGGCCAGCGGCAGCGACTGATGGCCCGCGCCCCCACCGACGTCGAGCACCGTGGCCGGCGGCGGTGGCAGGTGCTCCATCAACTGGTGGTGCATGACAGAGGTGCGTACCCGCCCCTTCGCCGAGGCATAGGCACCATCTGCAAACCGGTCGGCTAGACCGGTCCACACGTCGTCTGCCACCCCAGCACGCTAGCGCCGGGCGTTTCGGCGCGTCCTGCCGCTGCGCGGCACCGGGCCGATGGGGTGCAGGTGCGACGATCAGTCGATGCGCGTGGTCCGGAGCGGTCGCCTCGGCGAGCTCTTGTCGACGTACGTCGACCGTTCGTTCACCTATCCGGAGGTCGGCGCCACGGCGACCCGCCCGCCTGACGGCTACCGGCTGCTCCAGCGGCGGGCGATCATCGGAAGCGGGGACGCGGCGTTCGAGCGGGCGGCGCATGCACTGATGGCCTGGCGGATGCATGAGGCGGCCGGGTTGGCCGTCGCCGCCGGCGGCTCGACAGCGAGCACCGGTCAGACCGCGCTGCTGGGCCTCGGGCGGCCGCTGTCGCTGGTGATTCCTTGCCGGGTGGCCTACCTCGTCGAAGAGCCGCAGCGCCGCGTCCTCGCGACAGGCACAGTGTCCGGTCACCCGCTGACCGGTGAGGAAGCGTTTACCGTGACGATCGATGACGGGGGCGCGGTCAGTGTGCAGATCCTTTCATTCAGTCGTCCGGCGAACCCGCTTGTCAGTGCTGGCGGACCATTTGTTCGGCTCGGCCAGTCGATGGCGGCGACGCGCTACATCCGGGCGTTGGCCAGAGCCGCCGCGACCTGACGCGGTTGTCGGACCAGACCACTACGTTGGCTGGCATGAGCGACGACGTACAGATCGATGACCACGGCCGGCCCGAGCCGCCGCTAGTCGCAAGCGAGGCCGCGACGCTGCTGGGCTTCCTGGACTACCAGCGAGCGACCTTCGCTTGGAAGTGCAGTCGGCTGACCGACGAGCAGCTGCAGGTCACCATCTCGCCGAGCCCGATGACGCTCGGAGGCATGCTCAAGCACTTGGCGGTGGTAGAGGACGGCTGGTTCACGAAGGTGATCGCCGGTCGACCGGCGTCCGAGCCCTGGGCGAGCGTCGACTGGGAGGCCGACCGCGACTGGGAGTGGCACACTGCAGCCGATGACTCAGGCGACTACTTGCGGGCGCTGTGGGAGGAGAACGTCGCGCGGTCGCGCGCAATCGTCGACGAGCAGCTGCAGCGTGGCGAGTCCGAAGCGCTCGCCGAGCCGCACTCCCGGTCGGACGGACGGGAGAGTTTCTCCTTGCGGTGGGTGCTGGCGCACATGATCGAGGAGTATGCGCGACACAACGGGCATGCCGACTTGCTGCGCGAGTCGATCGACGGCGAGACAGGGGAGTGAGGCTCCCTCGCTCGGGTTGAACGCCGAGCCCGACGACCGGCCAGCCGCGGTCTCCTCTGCTGGGTCAGGAGCCCGGCTGTCCGAACAGCGCCCGGGCGCGGTCGGCGAAGTCCTCGACCGCGGCCGCGCCCGGCGAGACGGCCGCCTCGAACATCGCTACCTGCAGGGCCGGTCCGTAGGCACCACCGTGCGTGTCGATCGCCGCTCGGGTTGCGGGCTGCACGACGAAGTGGATGTGCCCTCGCCGCCGACCGGCGTGTGACCACAGACAGGTGTAGACCTGCTCGGGTTCACAGAGCTCGGACACCACCGCGCTGGTGTGGCGCAGCGCGGGACCGAGTTCGGCTGCCTCGTCGACCGTCAGCTCTGCGATCCCTTCCACGTGTCGGAGTGGCTTGAGCAGCAAGGTGCCCACGCCCAGCGGCCCGACGCAGTGCTCGACCCGCCAGTGGGCGCTTTGCCAGACCACCCCGCCAGGCAGCGACTGTCGCCCGCTGGTCAGATCACAGGCCAGGCAGCCCTCCACGTCCAGCTGACCGGTGGGTTCGCTTGGCTCAGGATGCATGCCGCCATTCTCGCCATCGTGGCGTTGGATCTGGCCCGGGCCCCGCACGGGGCGCGCGGCGGCTATTTCCGGCCACCGACGAGCCCGCCCGCTGTTAGCCTCTGACCATGCCGACCACCAAGCGCTTGGTGTGTTTGCTGATGCTCGCCTTGGCTTTCGGTGTCGTCGTCGGGTTCTTCAAGGGCAACGAGACTGACCTGCGCGGCGGGCTCGGCAATCTCAGCGCGCCGTGGATTCTGGTGGCGCTGCTGCCGGCGGTCTGGGCGGGTGGCCCGCTGCGCGGAGCGCTCACCGGGTTGGCGAGCACGCTCGCGGCACTGGTGGGCTTCTACGCCGCGCTCACCGTCGTCCTGGCGGGACACCTCGGTGACGGCGGCTACCTACTGGAGCTGCTGACCGAGGTCCGCGCGAACCGGATCTACTTCCTCGCCGGCCTGGTGACCGGGCCGGTCTTCGGCGTGTTCGGCGCCTGGCTCGGACGCCGCCACCGCCAGTGGGTCGGCGTCGTGGCGGGAGCGATCGTCACGGCGGAGATCGCCGTGGTTGGCGCCGTACAAGGACATCAGCTGCTGCCCCGACCGTTGTACTTCGCGTGGGGGGTCGACAGCTGGACGCCGTACGTCGCCGAGTGCATCGCCGGCATCGCCCTGCTGGCCATCTCGGTGGCACGCGGCTATCACACGACCACTCGCAACCGCCACCGACCGGTCTCGAAGTGAAGCTGCCCGACTACTACCTGGCGCGCCCGGTCTGCTGGTCCGAAGCGGATGCCAGCGAGTTCGGGCACTTGTACGACGAGCAAGTGCGGCCGGGAACCGGCCGGATCCTCGACTACCGGCTGACCGCGCCGAAGTGGCAGTTCCTCTGCTGGCTGACCGAGAGTCGGGACGTGCTCCTGCACGGCTCCGGCCACCGTGGTCTGACTCGGCTCGAGCCGCGGGCCGCGAACGACGCGACGGAGTTCGGCGCCCAGGAGGCGGTCTTTGCAGCCTCCGACGGGATCTGGGCCATGTTCTTCGCGATCGTGAACCGCCCGGCCGTGAGCTCGCTCGTTAACGGCAGCTTCGTGTTGTGGCATCCGCCGACGCCGGCGTCGTACTACTACTTCTCGATCAACGACGACGCCTTCGACGGCGAGCCGTGGCGTCCGGGGGTCGTCTACCTGCTTCCTCGCGCAGGCTTCCAGCGTCAGCCGGACGAGGAGGAGTTCGGCATGCGGGTGCAGATCAACCAATGGGCCAGCCTCGAGCCCGCCACGCCGCTCGCCGTACTGGAGGTGGGTCCCGACGACTTCCCGTTTCTCGACGACGTCAACAGCCATGACGTCGAGGTGCTCTCCGCTCGGGCCGCCGCCAACCCGTCCGGCTTTCCCTGGTGCGACTGAGCTGCTGGCGTGGCGCGGCTGATCCACCTCAACGGGGCACCGGGGATCGGTAAATCGACGCTCGCGCGGCGGTACGTCGACGACCACCCCGGAACTTTCAACTGCGACATCGACGTGCTACGCCGACTCGTGGGCGGCTGGAAGACGGACTTCTACCGGACCGGCAGCCTCGTCAGGTCGGCGTCCCTAGCGATGATCGGCGCGTATCTCGCCAGCGGCAACGACGTGGTGCTGCCGCAGATGCTGCTTGACCCGGCCGAGCTCATGAGGTTCCGCGCCGCCGCCAACCACAGTGGCGCAGCCTTCTTCGAGTGCGTACTGACCGCCGATCGCGACGAGTCGGTGCGCCGGTATCACCGCCGCACCAGGCGTCATCCCGACGACCCCTGGCTCCAGCAAGTCGACCGCGTGATCCAAGAGGCCGGTGGCGACGACGCTCTGCGCTGCATGGTCGACACACTCCTGAACAAGATCCGTGATCGGGCGGATGACCCAGACTCGGCCGTCGCCGTACGAAGCATCGAAGGCGACATCGAGGTCACCTACCGCGCCCTGCTGCAGGCGCTTGACAAGGCCGGGTCCACTACCGACGAAGACCGCGCTGGCCCTGCGACCGCGCCTCGTTAGGGTCGATCCATGGCAGAGATGAGCATGAACAAGGCAATCCATGGCGCCTTCCGACGCGATCTCGACCGCTTCATCGATGCGCTACAGCGGTTCCCGGTCGGCGACTCCACGCGAGCCGCACAGCTCTGGCGCGCCTGGCAGAACTTCGACGACCAACTGACCCGTCACCACACGGGTGAGCACGACATCGCCTGGCCGGCGTTGCAGCAGGTCGGCGTGAGCAGCGACCTGCTCGCGGAGATGGACGCCGAACACGAAGGCCTGGCCGCTGCATTGGCGCGTGCAGGTGGCGCGATGGCGCAGCTACGACAGACCGCGTCCGCGGAGGCTGCGCAAACCGCACTAACGGCCATGCGCGAGCTCCAGCAGGTGGCAGGCGCCCACATGGAGCATGAGGAGGCGCAGCTCGAGCCCATCTACGCCGCCAAGCACGACGATCCGACGATCAAGGCGATGGGGCGGGAGTTCGCCAAGGTCGGGCCACGCACCGGTGGCATCTTCTTCGCCTGGGTGACCAACGGCGCCAGCCATGAGGAGAACGCGGCCATCACCGCCAACGTTCCCAAGCCGGTGCTGGCTGTCCTCAGCGGCGTCTTCGGTCGGCCCTACCGCCGCGACGTTGCCTCAGTCTGGACGAGCTGACGCCCCCTGCGGGGCAGCGGCGGCGTCCGTTTGTTCGCCACGCGCTGCGTTCACGGGGTAAAGGGAGGCCAGCAGTTCCGGCACGTCGACAGATCGGCTTGTGTCGACGTCGATGCTCCGCCCCAGCCCGAGTGAGGTGATCCGCGGGGCTGCCTCGCGGATGCGCTGAAGCGTCGCCGCATCAGGTGGCAGGTGCGGCGCCGTTCGAGGTCGAGCGGCGTACCGTTCGGCGGCTTGCTCCGCGGACACTCGACAGACGAGCTCGACGACCGTGCAGCCGCGGCCGTTGAGGAGCTCACGCACGCGAGCCGCGTCGCGGGTGGGCGCGACCCAGATGTCAACGACCGCTACGACGTCGCCGCCGGGCCGTCGCGCCAACTGGTCGAGCCGAGAAGCGAGAAGGTTTTCGGCAGCAAGGCGTAGGGCGTAGGCATCGAGGCCCGGCCGCTCGACGTACAACCGCTCCTTGAGCTCGTCGAGGCTGAGCAGCGAGACATCGAGGGCCCGCGCGAGCGCCTTGCCTAAGGTCGTCTTGCCCGATCCGGGTAGGCCGGTGACCACGAGAACCACCCGATCATTGGTCACGTGGCGGGTCGGTTCCGGTTGCGTCAGAGCCCGGCAGAACCGCTGGGCTGGTCGGCGTGGAGCCGGAAGACGGGATGCCGCTGCGCCTCCTCGCGCACCGCGTCGTCGGGCGATGTTGCTGTCACACCGTTGAAGAACATGCCGACCTCCCAACGCCAGCGTCGCAGGTACTCCCGCATCACCGGCTCCTTGCCCTCCATGACCTCCTCGGCGGTGAACCGCTCGACTCGCCGTCCGACGCGCAGCTCACCGGACCCGGCCGTGCGCAGGTTGCGCACCCACTGAGTCTCGCCGCGCGGCGCGACCAGGTACCGATCACCCTCGAACGGCAAGAGGTTGACCGCTGTCTCGCGCCACTGCCCACTCGACCGGCCCCGGACCCGCAAAATCCGCGAGCCCATCACGCTGATGCCGATGCGAGTCAGCGCCTTGACCGCGGGGTTGAAGAGGTGCTGGGTGAACCAGTCCGGCTTCTTGTACGTCGGCGCCTCGGCCATGTGCACCAGCATCGCGCATGGAGCCAGGAGGCATGCCGGGTGTCGGGGCGATCAGGCGGCCCGCAGATGCGACCGGAGCGTCTCCCGTGCCAGCGCCTCTACCTCGGCCGGGCGCAGGTAGCAGCACGCCACGCTCGCGCAACGTGCGATGAGCGGACGCAATCGCGTCCAGCACGAGGCGCACGGGCAGGCGGTCGAACTCGGCGAAAAGCCGGTCTGCCATCAGCAGCATGCCCGCTCGATACGTGGTCGCTCTGCTCAGCATCGTGGACGGCAGGGTCGACATTGCTCCTCCTTGCCGGCTGCTCGTCACGTGATCACGGTCGGCCAGTCGGCTGTCCGGCTGCTGTCCACCGGCTGTGAGACGGCTGTCAGCCGGGTGACGTCGTTGCCGCGGCTGATGGGTTGACGCGACAATGCGCCGGGTGGTTGCACCTGGGCACCCTCGACGGTCGAATCGTTATCCGGCAGCCCGACGCGGCGAGAGGTCTTCACTGCACGGCCACGTCGGCAAAACCGGTGCGTTTGGCGCCATCTCGCCGGGATTGGGTGGCAAGGAGGACGGTCGCGGATGCGTCGTCCGAGGTCCGGATCTCGACTGAGAGCCCGGCAGCCGTGAAGGCCTCGGCGGCGCCCGGCGCCTGGTCACGACTCGTCTCCACGAGCATGAAACCGGTCGGCGCGAGCCAGCGCGGCGCCTCGAAGGCAGCCCGTCTCAGCACATCCAGACCGTCCGAGCCCCCGTCGAGGGCTGTTAGCGCCTCATGCTCACGTGCCTCGGCCGGCAGCAGCGCGATCTGCTGCGTGGGCACGTACGGCACGTTGGCCAGCACAACGTCCGTCCCGCCGCGCAGCCGCTCAGGTAAGGGGGCAAACAGGTCGCCCTCATAGACAGCGACCTCCCGCTCCGCCACCGCCAGATTGCGACGCGCGCAGTGCACAGCCACCGGATCGACGTCGACGGCGTGCAGCTGGACGCCGTCGACCCGTTCGGCGACGGCCAGCCCTAGAGCGCCGGTTCCGCAGCAGATGTCGAGCACGACTACAGGGCCGCCGCCAACCTCGCGGCCCTGCGGCCGGGCGAGCAGTCGGGAGACGGCCTGGTCGACGAGGAACTCGGTCCGCCGCCGCGGCACGAAGACCCCGGGCTCGACGGCGATCCGCAACGCGCAGAACTCAGCCCAGCCGAGCACATACTCCAGCGGCACACCGCTGGCCCGGGCGTCGACCATCGTCGCCAGCTCGGCCGCCGTACCGGACTCGTTCACGAGGAGCCGCGCCTCCTCTTCGGCGAACACGCAGCCAGCAGCACGCAGCCGGCGGGTCACGCTCGCAAGCAGACCGGCCGGCCGGAGTCGCGATGTTTCGCCCAGTCTTACGAACCTTCCTGGACGGGGTAGATCTCGTCGGCCACCAGGCCATGCGCCTCGCGGTGCACGGTGTTGGCCGCGTCGGGCGTCGGAGCGTCGACAAGGCAGAAGACCTTGCCATGCTCCTCGTCAACCCAGTAGCGCAAAAACTGCACGTCGTGCTCGCCTTGCACCTGCAGGTCGGCCTTGTGGGCCTCGGCCACAGCGTCGACCGTCACGTCGCCCAGGTTGTGAACGTCCATATACAGAGGCACTGATTCCTCCTGCTTTCGCTTTGGATATCCCAGGACGGAGCGGTCAGGTCGGCAAACCCAGCCAGAGCGCCGTCTCGGTCAGGCAGCATCGACATTGTGCACCCCGTGCGCCAGCACAGCCACCCGCCGATGGCGGATGACAGTTTGTTTGGCTCCCTTCGGGTCAGCAGCTGCCCCGCCGGATCAGTCCGCGAGCCGGCTAAAGAGAACCCCCGCGACGAATTGGCTGGTGGGCCGGGACCGCCGCCGGACAAACTGGAGCCATGCCGCCGGGCCGTGTCGACAGACCGCTCGACACGGTGCTTGTCGAGGCACTGCTCGCACAGCAGTTCCCCGACTTGGCGGGCAGACACGTGCAGCGCTGGAGCGCCGGCTGGGACAACGAGCTGTTTCTCGTCGACGAGGATCTGATCTTCCGATTTCCCAAGCGGGCGGGGTGCGTTGCGTGGCTCATCCGAGAGATCGCGCTGATGCCGCTGGTGGGCGCCACGTTGGGCGAGCTGGTGCCCACCTTTGAGTGGTACGGCGAGCCCTCGGCCGCCTTCCCCTACCCGTTCGTCGGCTACCGCCACCAACCAGGTGTCGGCGCCGACCAGGTGGAGCTGAGGGCGACGCCGGCCCTTGCCCACCAACTCGGCGATGCACTCAGCCGCCTTCACCGCGTGGACCCGGCGCGTATCCCGCTACCACCCGAGGATGGCCCGGCGAGCACAGCCGACCTGCTGAGCCGGATGTCCGCGCTGACCGAGCTGCTACCCCCCTTGCTTGAGGCGGCGCTGTTGGCCAAGGTGTCGCCGTACCTGCTCGACGAACACGAACCGCCGGCAGCCTCGCTCGACGCGCGCTTCATCCACAACGACATCTGCCCCGACCATGTGCTCGTCGACCCCGTCACGGGTCAACTGACGGGCCTGATCGACTGGAGCGACGCGGTGGTCGGTGACCCGGTCATGGACTTCGTCGGCCTGATCGGCCTCGGCGACCACAGCTTTGTGGCGGCGGTCCTCGCTGACTATCGGTTGACGGTCGACGGCGGCTTCCGCGACCGGCTCGACTGGTGGACGAAGATGCTGAGCTTGACCTGGCTAGCCGAGGCAGCGCGTGACGACCCCGACCAGGTCGGCAAGCATCTGACGTGGGTCCTGCGCGCCTTCGAAATCGACCTGTGACGACTCATCGGTCGGCGTTGATCGGCTCCGCCCACGACGGGCGGGCGATCAGGCAGAACGGGTGACCGGCCGGGTCGGCGTATACGTGGTCGCCGGCGGGCAGCGGCCGCGCCCCGAGGGCGAGGACCCGCGCAGCGGCCTCCTCCTTATCGTCGACCATCACGTCGAAGTGCATCTGCAACGACGACGCTGGGTCGGGCCAGTGCGGCGGCTCGTGGCTCGGAGCCAACTGGAAGGCGATGCCGCTGTTGCGGTCGCTCGCGGCGACGACGACGAAGTCGTCGGACTCGTAGGTGACGGTCATCCCCAGCAACTCGGAGTAGAACCGGGCAAGCGCGGTCGGATCCGGGCAGTCGACGATCACATGATGAAGCCGTCCAATCATTCGACTACCGTAACTGCGCCCTCCGACAATGCGGGCCGGTCCGTGAGGAACTGCAGAAGCTCAGCTGTCGAGTTCCCGCCCGCCAGCCATTGAGCCCGCAGCGAAGGTGGCCGATCCCGGCACCGATATCGACGGATTCGGTGTCGAGGGCGGCCACTCTCGCCAATCGTCGCCGGGATCGGCCACACCGACTGGACGCGCCGCCGGGGTGTGAGGTGGTTAGGCCGGTCCAGATGGGTCGAGGCCGATCAGTCGCCGTACGGCGTCGACGCCCTCGACCTCCAGCGGGTAGTCATGCCGGACGAACGTCTCCGGGCGCAGCATCAACTTCTGACTGAGGGCGACCTCGCCGTCGCGCCGCTTGAGCCGCTCCTGGCCGTTCGGCTGGTAGCCGACCTTGCGGCTGACTGCCAGCGACGCCGGGTTGTCGAGGAAGGCACCCGACGCGATCTCGACAGCGTCGAGGTGGTCGAAGAGGAAGGCGCAGATCGTCTGCCGCATCAGTGTCCCGATGCCGCGCCCCTGATATGCGCGCCCTAACCACGACCCCGTCTCTCCGGTCCGGGTGACCGCATAGTCCTTCGTCGAGATGCCCTGCGATCCGACGATCTCGCCGCGGTAGCGCACCACGAACTCCAGCGTCCAGCTCTCGGGCTTGAATTCGGCCCGGGTCCGCCAGTAGTAGGCAACCATGCCGCGCTCCAGCTCGGGCTGCGGTGCGGTCGACCAGGGAATGTAGAACGGCATCGCGTCGGGGTCATGGATCCCCGCCTCGGCCAGTGCGACGAGGTCGGGGATGTCGCTGTCGAAGATCGGTGCCAGTCCGATCGGACCCGCAGTGATCCGCAACCCGAAGACCGGCCAGATCTCCCCCAAGATCCTCATCTCTGCACCACCATTCACCTCGCGATGATCTGTTCGGCAGCCCGTCACAGCGGTCGTCGTACGCGGTCGTCGTAGGGACCGTCGTAGGGACCGCCGCGAGCCGTCGTTGCGCCAGTGTCCCGAGCGGTCCGCGCTGGCGGCAACCGGATAACTGCCGCACTAGCATGGCGAGATCCTCCGAAGGGTGCGCTCATGATCGATGTCGTCACCGTCGAGACGCCGAGTCTGGGCGACCGCAGTTACGTCGTGCACGACGGCCGGCACGCGGTCGTGGTCGACCCGCAGCGCGACATCGACCGGCTGCTGCAGCTGGCCGACAAGCTCGGAGTCCGTATCGCCCACGTGGTGGAGACGCATATCCACAACGACTATCTGACCGGCGGCCTCGCGCTCGCCGAGCGCACCGGAGCGACGTACCACGTCAGCGGGGCCGACACCGTCTCGTTCGACAGGAACCGGGTAGCAGACGGCGATGTCATCGAGGTGAGTCCGGCTCTGCGACTGCGCGCCGTCGCGACTCCCGGCCACACCTTCAACCACCTCTCTTACATCGCCGAAGACCTTGACGGGCCGGTCGCGGTGTTCACCGGAGGGTCGCTGCTGTTCGGCTCGACCGGACGTCCCGATCTGATGGGCGCGGAGCACACCGACGCTCTCGTGCACCACCAGTTCGTTTCCGCGCGCCGGCTCGCCGACATGCTTCCTGATGAGACACCGATCTATCCGACCCACGGCTTCGGGAGCTTCTGCTCCGCCACCCAGGCCTCGACCGACTCCTCGACGATCGGTCAGGAGCGCGCCAGCAACCCGGTCCTCACCCAACAGGAGGAGGAGTACGTCGAGGGGCTGCTCGCCGGTCTCGACGACTACCCGGCCTACTACGCGCGGATGGCCAGCCGCAACGCCTCCGGACCGGAGGAGGCCGACCTCACTCCACCGGAACCAGTCGACGCCGCGACGCTCGACCAGCGGCTGCGCGCCGGCGAGTGGGTCGTCGACCTGCGCAACCGGGTCGCCTTTGCGGCCGGTCACGTCCCAGGCACGCTGAACTTCGGGCTCGACGGGTCGTTGGCCACCTACCTCGGGTGGCTGATCCCGGCCGGCACCGCGGTGACGGTCCTCGCCTCGACGCCGGCGGAGGTGACCGACGCCCAGCGCGAACTCGTCCGGATCGGCGTCGAGCAGCTCGCCGGCGCCGCCACCGGCAAGCCCGAACAGTGGACCACCGACGATCTCGAGTCCCACGGCATGGCCGACTTCGCAGACCTGGAAGCTGTCCGGCATCACCGAGCCGTCGTGGTCCTCGACGTACGCCAGCACGCGGAATGGGCCGAGGGACACATCGCCGATGCCGTCCACCGCCCGCTCCACGAACTCCTCGACGGAGCCGACTCGATCCCGCCCGGAGAGGTGTGGGTGCACTGCGCGGCGGGCTACCGCGCCTCGGTCGCCGCCTCGATCCTCGCGGCGGCGGGCCGCCGCGTCGTCGCCATCGACGACGACTTCGGCAACGCAGCCGCAGCCGGCCTGCCGATCACCACCTGACCACACCCTCCCCGGGACTTCTCGTGACCCCGCAACGCGTGTCGGTCGCCGGCTGGTCCACCTCAGCGGCGGTTGAGCAGGAAGATGGCCCGGTCGTCACTTTCGGACCGCATGCTGGTCACCAACCGCTCGGCTGCACCGTCCCAGCCGCGACGCACCAGCCGTTCCGCCTCGCCGACCAGCTTGTCGATGCCGAATCTGATGTCGCGCTGGGCCGTCTCGACGACACCATCGGTGTAGAGCAGCAGCACGTCACCCAGCAGCAACTGACCGCGCTGCACGGTGTACGACGCCGCGTTGACCACACCCAGTACCGGACCCTCGGTCCAGTAGACCGACCACCGGCCCGAGCCCGCATGGAACTGGACGGCTGGCGGATGCCCCGCGGCGCGCACTTCGAACTCCCCGGACGCGAGGTCGACGGCCAGATGGACGGCAGTCGCGAACCCCTCCCGCCAATCCTGTCGCAGCAGGTACTGATTGGCCGCCGGTAGGAAATCCTGCCTGGGCAGCGCCCCGAGCAGTCCGCCGAACGCGCCGGACAGCAGCAGCGACCGGGTACCCGCATCGATGCCCTTGCCGGATACGTCGACCACCACCACCTCGAGCCGGCGGCCGTTGTCGGTCTTCGCCGCCACGATGAAGTCACCCGCGAAGGAGGCACCGCCCGCGGAGCGCATCACCGCCTCCGCGTGCCAATTGCGCGGCAGCGCCGGCAGCTGGCCCTGGAAGGCGAGCCGGTCGCGGAGGTCGACGAGCATCGACTCACCTCGCCCGCTTGCAACACCCAGCCGCGACCTGTAGACCGCCTGCCACAGCACGATGATGCCGACCACGACCAGGACGACCGCTCCCACCCATCGGAAGCCGAGCAGGTGGATCTTGGTCAGCGTCACGATGAGGCAGGCCGCTACGACCACCTCGAGCAGCACGACACGCCGGGCCGAGAGCACGTTCATGGCGAGCAGCAGCGGTACGACGTACCCGCCGAGCGGCCAGCTGCGCGGGAAGGCGATGCTGAAGCCGAGGATCACCCCGCTCATCGCGATCAGACCGACGAACCACCCCAGCTCCGCGTCGCGGGCGAGCCGGCGCAGCGCCGAGGACCGCAGGGTGAGCGTGCGCCGCAACGCCACCCGGGCGGGGAGCGGAGACGTTACCGGCGGGTCAGCCACGGCACGAGCGTAGTTGCCGGTCCTGAACCGCATGCCCGAACCGATACTTCCGCGGGATGCGGCTTTTGCCTGGTTCGCCGCATCTTTGCACCCGTTCTCGCCGACGCCACAGCGTTCAGCGGCGGCGCTGACACCTCGGACACCAGAAGAGGTTCCGCCCCTCCAGGATCTCGGTGCGGACCATGGAGCCGCAGACGTGGCACTGCTGGCCCGCCCGGCGGTAGACGTAGACCTCGCCACCGTGGTCGTCGACCCGCGGCGGGCGCTGCATCGCCTCCGGCTCGTGCTCCGGCCGCACCGTGTCGATGCGGCCGAGCCGGACCCCTTCCGCCATCAGTTCGACGAGGTCGTCCCAGATGGCGTTCCAGCGGCGGCGGGTCACCCGCTGGCCGGGGGTGAGCGGGTGCAGCCTGGCCCGGAAGAGCACTTCAGACCGATAGACGTTCCCGACTCCGGAGAGCACCGTCTGGTCCATCAGCAAGGCGCCGACGGCCTTGCGACTGCGGTGGATGCGCTCGTACGCACGGTCGGGATCGGCATCGGGCCGTAAGGGGTCGGCGCCCAGCTGCCCGACCAGCCCGCCCATGGCCTCGGTGGTGACCAGCTCACAAACCATTGCGCCCCGCAAGTCGGCGTACCGGCGCGACCCCTCGATCCGCAGCCGCACCGCCCCGACCGCCGGTGGCGCCGGCGCGTCACCGAACGTCAGCGCGCCGATCAGCCCTAGGTGGATGTGGATGATCTGCTCGTCGACGAAGCGGATGAAGAGGTGCTTGCCGGCCGACTGGGCCGCCTCGACGATCTGCCCGTCGACCAGCGCGGCGCCCTCGGCGAACCTGCCCTGGGGGCTGCTCACCCGCACCGCCTCACCGCCGAACGACTCCTCGATGTCTGCCGCGAGCCGGTAGAGCGTGTGGCCCTCAGGCATCAGCGCGGCCCGTGCGCTCGTACGCGGTGAGCATCGCGATGCGCCGGCGGTGGCGCTCGTCGCCTGAGAACGGCGTGGACACGAAGATGCCGACGAGCTGGGTCGCTTCGTCGATGCTGTGCATCCGGGCCCCGATGGCCACCACGTTGGCGTCGTTGTGCAACCGGGCCAGCCGAGCGGTCTCCTCCGACCAGGCAAGTGCGGCCCGCACGCCGTCCACCTTGTTGGCAGCGATCTGCTCGCCGTTGCCGGAGCCGCCGATCACGATCCCGAGGCTGCCCGGGTCGTCGACGGTCGCCTGTGCTGCGTCGAGGCAGTACGGCGGGTAGTCGTCGCCTGGCACGAGCGCATGGGCGCCATGGTCGACGATCTCGTGACCGTTGGCGCCAAGCCAGCTCACCAGGTGCTGCTTGAGCTCGAAGCCGGCGTGGTCGCTACCTAGGTGCACGCGCATGAGGGGATCCTGTCAGCCTCATGCATCCGAACACCGCTTGCTCGGCGAATTCGGACATCGCGGGCCGCGACTCGCCGGATAGGGGGCGTCTGATCAGTCGAAGCTGGGGGATACGGTGCGGGTGCGCTTGAGCTCGAAGAAGCCTTCGGTGCCGGCGACGAGCCGGAAGCCGTCCCAGAGCCGGCCGGCCGCCTCGCCACGCGGGATCGGCGTCACGACGGGACCGAACAGGGCAGCGCCCTCGACGGCTATCACCGGCGTCCCGACGTCGGTCCCGACGAGGTCCATGCCCGCGCGATGGGACTTGGCTAGCACGTCGTCGTACTCGGTGGACTGCATCGCCTCGACGAGGGAACCGGGCAGGCCGGCCGCGAGGAGAGCCTCCTCAATGGTGTCGGCGTCGCGCTCTCGGTGGTCGTTGTGGAACCGGGTCCCGAGCTCGGTGTAGAGGGCGTCCAGCACCTCCTCGCCGTGCTCCTGGGCAGCCGCCGCACAGACCCGGACCGGCTGAATCGCGCTGGACAAGAAGGCGCGGTACCCGTCGGAGACGTCCTTGTCCTCATTGAGGATCGCCAGGCTCATCACGTGGAACCGCGGCTGGACCGGCCGCACCTGCTCGACCTCCTTGATCCAGCGAGAGGCGATCCAGGCCCAGGGGCAGGCGGGGTCGAACCAGAAGTCAACGGAGGTCATGCGCGAAGACGTGCCCCCGCTCGGAGTTCTCATGTCATCGGTCATGACCCAATTTTAGTTTCCCCTTCAACTTCCGGCCGCGCTGGGTGGCCGGGGCAAGTGACAACCGGCCGGGGCGGATCTCCCCCGTAGTCAGCGAAACTGCGATGACTACGGGGCAAGCGCGGAAAGGGGTGAGGCCGCTGAATCGAGTGGGCGGCGGAGGCGTGTCAGGATGGCGAGTATGCCTGGACTGAACCTCACCCGTGACGAGGCTGCCGAGCGCGCGAGGCTGCTCGACGTGTCGACGTACGACATCACCCTCGACCTCACCACCTCCGAGACCACGTTCGCGTCGACCACGACGATCCATTTCACCTGCTCCGAGCCCGGGGCCAGCACGTTCGCCGACCTTGCCGACGCCGCCGTCCACCAGATCACGCTGAACGGCGACGAAGTGGACACCTCGGCGTACGCCGAGCACCGGATCGCCCTGACCGACCTGCAGGCCGACAACGAGCTGACCGTGGTCGCCGACTGCAAGTACAGCCGCACCGGCGAGGGCCTGCACCGGTTCGTCGACCCGGTCGACAACAAGGTCTACCTCTACACGCAGTTCGAGGTGCCCGACGCCAGGCGGGTCTTCACCACGTTCGAGCAGCCCGACCTCAAGGCCGAGTTCACCTTCCACATCACCGCGCCGACCGGCTGGCAGGTCGTCTCCAACGCGCCGACGCCCGAGCCCGAGTCGGTGCGCGAGGGCGTCAGCGTCTGGCACTTCCCCACCACCCAGCGGATCTCGACGTACATCACCGCCCTCGTCGCCGGCGAGTACGTCGTCGACCGCGACGTCTACCGAGGCGCCAACGGCGACATCCCGCTGGGCGTCTTCGTGCGTGACTCGCTGCACCAGTTCGTCGAGCTCGATGACATCTTCGAGATCACCAAGCAGGGCTTCGCGTTCTTCGAGGGGGCCTTCCAAACGCCGTACCCGTTCGGCAAGTACGACCAGCTCTTCGTGCCCGAATACAACATGGGCGCGATGGAGAACGCCGGCTGCGTCACCTTCCGCGACGAGCTGATCTTCCGCAGCCGGCAGACCCGCGCCTCCTACGAGAACCGGGCCAACACGATCCTGCATGAGATGGCGCACATGTGGTTCGGCGACCTGGTGACGATGCGCTGGTGGGACGACCTGTGGCTCAACGAGTCGTTCGCCGAGTGGGCCAGCCATCACGCGTCGACTGCCGCGACCAAGTACGACGAGGCCTGGACCAGCTTCTGCAACGCCCGCAAGACCTGGGCCTACCGACAGGACCAGCTTCCGTCGACCCATCCCATCGCGGCCGACAACTACGATCTCGAGGCCGTCGAGGTCAACTTCGACGGCATCACCTACGCCAAGGGCGCCTCGGCGTTGCGCCAGCTCGTCGCCTGGGTCGGGGAGGAGGAGTTCTTCGCCGGTCTGACGACGTACTTCTCCGAGCACGCGCTCGGCAACACCGAGCTGGCCGACCTACTGCGGGCACTGGAACAGACCTCAGGACGCGACCTCGGGTCGTGGTCGAAGGAGTGGCTGCAGACCTCGGGCGTCAATACGATGCGTCCGGTCTTCGAAACAGCCGATGACGGCACGTTCACGTCTTTCGCCGTCGAGCAGACAGCCCACCCCGACTTCCCGACGCTCCGCCACCACCGGCTCGCCATCGGCCTCTACGACCTGCGCGACGGCCGGCTGGTGTGCCGGTCGAGCAGCGAGATCGACGTTGCCGGCGACAACACCGACGTACCGGCGCTGGTCGGCGAGCAGCGGCCCGACCTCGTCCTCCTCAACGACGGCGACCTCACCTACGCGAAGGTGCGACTCGACGACAGGTCGCTGGAGACCGTCGTCGAGCACATCGACAAGTTCGAGGAGTCCCTGCCGCGGGCGCTGGCCTGGACTGCGGCGTGGGACATGACTCGTGACGCAGAGATGCGGGCGAGCGATTGGGTCGAGCTGGTGCTGCGCGGCCTCGGCGCCGAGACCGACCTCACGGCAGTCCGGGCGCTGGCCAATCAGACAGGAATGGCCGTGGCGCGCTACACAGCTCCCGATCACCGCGACCAGGTCTCCGCCCGCTGGGAGTCCGGCTTGCTGCGCCTCGTCAGGGACGCCGAGGCGGGCAGTGACAAGCAGCTGGCGCTGGTGCGGGCGTTGGCCTCGGCAGCGCACTCGGGCGAGGCACTGGACCTGCTGGCCGGACTGCTCGACGGGTCGGCGGAGCTCGAAGGTCTCGACGTCGACACTGACCTTAGGTGGGCGCTGGTGACCGGGCTCTGCCGGGCCGGGCGCGCCGGCGATGAGGTGGTCGACGCGGAGCTACGACGCGACAACACGATCCAGGGCCAGGAGAACGCGGCGCTGGCTCGATCCGCGATGCCCACCGCCGACGCCAAGGCGCGCGCGTGGACCGATGCCGTCGAGCGCGACGATGTCCCTAACGAGACGATGCGCAGCATCGCGATGGGCTTCCAGCAGGCCGGGCAGGAGGACGTGCTCGAGCCTTACGTCGACCGCTACCTGGCCTCGGCGGAGTCGCTCTGGGAGCAACGGGGCGTACACCGCGCCTCCACCACGCTGGTGCTGATGTTCCCGCGCGAGATCGCGACCCGGGAGACGCTGGAGCGAGTGGACTCGTGGCTCGCGAGCACCGGCGCCAACCCGGCCGCGAAGCGCTACGTGATCGAAGGCCGGGCCGACATCGAGCGCGCGCTGGCGGCCCAAGCCAAGGACGCGACCTCCTGAACTCGTGCTCCTGCCTCCCCCGGAATTGCGGGGCGGGTTCGGGCTGGTCTCGCCTGAGACGGGGTGGCTAGGGCGTGTCGGTGTGGAGGCTGCGCGGCTGGCGAGCCATCTCCCCAAGCTGCCGGATCCCCGCGACCAGCCCGCCGGTGAGGTCGCCGCTCGCGAAGGTCGTCTGCATGGTGATGGCGGCCAGCGCAACCTCGCGGTTGGGCAGGATCCCGCGGATCGACGACCCGGTCACGATGTCGAGGCTTCGGCCAGACGGGTCGACATGCACCAGGATGCTGCGTGGCGGGTCCTCCAGCGCGGCGTGCAACTTCTCGGCGTACTCACGGCTCGACCCAAGCGACTCGCCGACATGCACCGAGAAGGTGAGGCCGCACTGACGCTCGGCATCGAGGATCGCTCGGGAGATGTCCTGACGCTGGTGGGCGGTGAAGGCGTCACCAGTGGGCACTGGCGCCCCCCGGCTCGTTGTGCTCAGACGGGATCGTCACCGGAGGGTGTCCGGATCCGGGCGGCACCTGGTGGCGGCGGGCCTCGGGTGCCAGGTCGGCCAGCTCTGGGTCCTGGGGAGCGCCGAACCACTCCGGGCGTGCGTCCCACTGCTGGCCCGGCCGATAGCGCGGTCCCTTCACCCAGGATGGTGCGTAGACGAGCAGCGCCACGGTCACGATGACGAGGAGCGGAACCCCGCCGAACAACAAGATGATGTGCAGCATCGACATCGGTGGAGGGTTCTGCCAAGTCGTCGGCGTGCCGTCGAACATCACGGCCTAACGCTACTGCCCCGTCCGCTTGTGTAGCGTCATGGGTGCACGAGTCCTAGCGGCCCGGACAGCGAGGGAACGGCGTGGCACAGCCAGTCTGCTCCAGCGACGGCACGTGGTGCACGATCGTCGAGAACATCACCCACAACGAGACTCTGGCCAAGGCCGCCGACTGGGTCATCGCCAAGCCGCTGGCGATCATCGTCTTGCTGATCGTCGCCTTCGTCGTGCGATGGGTGCTGCACCGCCTCATCGCCCGCCTCGCGCAACGAGCCGCCGAAGGTCCGGTGCCGAGCGTGCTCGCGCATGGCGCGGTCCAGCGCGTCATCTCCGAGCTCGACGGCTACAGCGCCGAGCGTCGACGACAGCGTGCAGAGACGATGGCCTCGCTGCTCAAGAGCATCGTCACGACGGTCATCTTCACGATCGTGATCTTCATGATCATCGCCCAGCTCGGCTACAACATCGGACCACTGCTGGCCAGCGCCGGCATCGTGGGGGTCGCACTCGGCTTCGGTGCCCAGAGCCTCGTCAAGGATTTCCTCAGCGGCATTTTCCTGATCCTCGAGGACCAGTACGGCGTCGGCGACTCCGTCAACGTCGGTGCCGCCTCCGGCACCATCGAGGCCGTGGGCCTGCGGGTGACCCGCCTGCGTGACGTCAACGGCGTCACCTGGTTCGTGCGCAACGGTGAGATCCTGGCTGTCGGAAACTCGAGTCGGGTGTGGTCGCGGGTCGTCCTCGACGTACCGGTCGCCTACTCCAGCGACCTGGATGAGGTCCGGGACCTGCTGGCCGAGGTAGCCGAGGAGCTCTACCAGGATCCGGACTTCTCGATCCTCGAGCAGCCGGAGGTCTGGGGCGTTGAGCGCTGGGATCCCGACGGGATCGTCCTCCGCATCGCGGTCAAGACGACACCGGCGCAGTCAGGCCCGGTTGCGCGGGAGCTGCGGGCCAGGATCAAGAAGCGCTTCGACGCCGACGGCGTCGAGATCCCGTTGCCGCAGCGCATGGTCTGGCAGCGCCGGTCCTGAAACGGAGGTTCACATGGACCAGGCACGAGCGGCTACTTCGCAGACGGCAAGCGTCGAGCAGCAGCCCGATCATGGCACGACGAAGTGGTGGACGCTGGGCGCCGTGTGCCTCGGCACCTTCATGCTGCTGCTCGACATCACGATCGTGAACGTCGCCCTTCCCGACATCCAGATCGCCCTACATTCCAGCTTCTCGGACCTGCAGTGGGTAGTCGACGCCTACGCGCTGACGCTGGCGGCGATGCTTCTGACGGCGGGCAGCTTGGCCGACATCTACGGGCGGAAGCTGCTGTACGTCGTCGGGCTGGCCGTCTTCACGTCGGCGTCCCTGTTGTGCGGCGTTGCCTCGAGCACGCTGTTCCTGCAGCTCGCTCGGGGGCTGCAGGGGGTAGGCGGCGCGGTCATGTTCTCGGTGTCGCTGGCTCTGCTGGCCGATGCCTTCCGCGGCAGGGACAGGGGAATCGCCTTCGGCGTATGGGGTGCGATCACAGGCGTCGCCGTGGCGATCGGTCCGCTGCTCGGTGGCCTGCTCACCACCGGCATCTCGTGGCGGTGGATCTTCTTCGTCAACATGCCGTTGGGGGTTGGTGCGATCGCGCTGGCGGTGACGAAGGTGGCCGAGTCGCGCTCGCCGCGGGCGTCGAGGCCCGACTGGCTGGGCTTCGTTCTCTTCACCGCCGGCTTGGCGAGCCTCGTCTACGCGCTGATCGAGTCCAACGAGCGCGGCTTCTCCGACGGTCGGGTCGTCGGCTGCTTCGTCGCCGCGGGGGTTCTGCTCGCCGGCTTCCTGGTGGCGGATGCGGTCGTGACGCATCCGATGTTCGACCTGCGGCTGTTCCGGCTGCCGACATTCACCGGGGCGGCCGTCGCCGCGTTCGGGATCAGCGCCACGATCTTCTCGATGTTCTTGTACCTGGTGCTCTACATCCAAGACGTGCTCGGCTATTCGGCGCTGGCGACCGGCGTCCGGCTGCTCGTCGCGTCGGCCGGCATTCTCGCGGTCGCCACCGCGGCCGGCCGGCTGTCCTCACATGTCCCGGTGCGGTTCCTCATCGGCCCAGGTCTGCTCATCGTCGCCGTCGGGCTCTACCTGATGGCGGGTCTGGATGCCCGGTCGACGTGGACCCATCTCATTCCCGGGCTCGTGGTCTCGGGATGTGGCGTGGGCATGATCAACCCACCGCTCGCTTCGACTGCTGTCGGCGTGGTGCCGCCCCACCAGGCCGGGATGGCGTCGGGCATCAACTCGACCTTCCGCCAGGTCGGCATCGCGACCGGGATCGCCTTACTCGGGTCCCTGTTCTCCAGCCAGCTGCACGATGTCGTGGTCGAGCGGGCAAGCAGGGTGCCCGCGCTGGTGGGCAAGGGGGCGCAGCTCGCTCACGCGATTCAGTCCGGGCGGTTGAGCTCCTCCGCGAGTCACGTGCCGCCGCGCGCTCAGGCGGCGGTGCGATCGATCGCCCGCGACGCCTTCACTTCAGGCCTGAACCGGATCCTGATCATCGCTGCTGTGATCGCCGCGGTCTCCGGGCTCGTGTGCCTACTGACGATCCGCAGTCAGGACCTCGCTAGGCACCGAAGCCCCGAACACGACGTGGCCGGCTGACTCCTTCCCGAGCGAAGCGTGGGTACAGGCGGGGACGAGTCAGGACTCGAGGGTGGCCTCAAGGGAGATCGGGGTCGCGGACAGCGCCTGCGAGACCGGGCAGCCGGTCTTGGCGCCCTCGGCGGCCTTCTGGAACTCCTTGTCGTCGAGCCCGTCCACGCGGGCCCGAACCGTGAGCTTGATGCCGGTGATTCCTGTGCCGGGCTGGAAGTCGACGTCGGCTCTGGTGTCCACCGACTGCGGTTCATGGCCGGCCTGGCTCAGGGCATGCGAGAGCGCCATGCTGTAGCACGCCGAGTGAGCGGCGGCGATGAGCTCCTCGGGGCTGGTCTTGCCGCCCGGCTCCTCTGCCCGCGCAGGCCAGGACACGTCGAACGAGGCGACACCGGAGGAGTCGAGCGAGACCGTGCCACTCCCCTCCATGAGCGACCCTTCCCAGTGGGCGTTGGCTGTGCGTGTCGTGGCCATGGCGTGCACTCCGATCGTCGGTTGGCTTTTCCTCCATCCTGCCCCGGCCCGAATCAGCCCGGCTCCCGCCCATCGACGATGCCCGCCGTCGTACGGCGACAAGCGGGCGTCTCAACCCGAGAACGCGACGAGTGCCGCCCGCTCACCGTCGGTCAGTCGACGCGGCCGACCCGTGGAGAGGTCGACCGGCGCCAACGTCGTCGAGGCGCTGCCATAACGCGCGCCGCCCAGACCGTCAGGGTCGACGATGTCGTAGTCGATCGAGAACGACGCGGCGCGGAGCCCCGAAACGGTCATCTCGATGAGGTACGGCTCCTGACGGAAGACCATCGGTCGCTTGTAGTCGATCTGCGCCCTGACGACGAGGACGCCCTCGGCAAGCCGCTCGGCGCCCTGCTCGGAAGCATGCACGAACAGCATGTCCACGCGCGCCTCCTGCAGGTACTCCAGCCAGGTCACATTGTTGACGTGACCGAACGCGTCGAGGTCGGACCATCGCGGCTTGAGCGCGTAGACATGTCGGGCCACGCCTCATCCTGACAGCCGAACGTACGGCGGCAGCAGCGGCACTCGTCGGCCCGGGCCGTGCCTGGCGGCGCGCCTAGAATGTGCCCGCCATGAAAAGCCTCATCGTCCACATCGGTCCCTACAAGACCGGCTCCACCGCCATTCAGCGGGTGCTCTCGGCCGGTCGCCGCGGCCTGGAGTCGGCCGCAATCCTGTATCCGACGTCACGGAAGACCCAGCCGCTCGAGGCGCATCACTCGCTGGCACGCTTCATGCGGACAGGGCCGGGACCCGGCATCTCGCTGGTCTACGGGCCGGACGAACTCGCCGCGACCATGAGCTCGACAAGGGCCGACTACGTCGTGCTGTCCTCCGAAGGCTTCAGCAATCCGTCGCTTCCTTCGACCACGGTCGCCGCGCTGGCGGACCTGGCACGAGAGCACGGGTTCTCGCTGACGGCCGTGGCGTTCATCCGTCCGCAGGCCGAGATGATGAATTCCTGGTACGTCCAGGAAGTGAAGGACTTCCGCCGCCTCGGCCCGTTCGCAGATTTCGCGGCAGACGACAACGCCTGGCTTGAACACAACGGGCGCTTCAACGCGTGGAGCACGCAGCCGCTGGTGCATTTCGTGGCAGTGCCGTTCAACGTCGAGGCGAAGGGTGCACGCATTGCGGAGTTGATGCTCCGCGCCGGCGGCGTGCCGGACGAGCAGGTCGAGCGAGCGCATCTGGGGCCGGCCGAGCGGGTCAACGAGAACCCCGGCAGCATGACCGTGGCGGGCCTGCGCTACCTGATGAAGCACTATCCATGGACGCTCGAGCTCGACCCGCCGCTGCGCGTCCGGGCCCGCGAGGCGAGCTTCGTCGAGGCGCGCGAGCGTGGCTGGTTCGCCCAACCGTTCATCGGCGTCGACGCCGACTCCGCCGCGCGCATCACGGCCCGCTTCGCTGCCGACAACGAGGCGTTCGCGCAACAGCATTGGCAGCGACCCTGGAACGAGGTGTTTGCCGCTGACGCGGCCCGCCGCTGGATCAGCAACGAGGTCGACCCCGATGCGGCGCCGGAGGAAGTGGTCGAGGACCTCGCCGGATACGCGAACATCTTCGTCACCGCGTTAAGGCGGATGTCCGCGAGCGGCGGCAAGCGTGGGAGGGCCGGCCAGCCGGCGGCGCAGAAGCGCATCAAGCGAGGTTCTGGCAACCCGGCCAAACGTGCTGCCCAGGAGCGGACGTAACGGCCGCCCAGCGCCTGGTCAGTAGGCTGCAAAGCAGAGCCTGAGAAGGGAAGTCAGATGCCCGAAGCCGTGATCGTCGCCGCTGCCAGATCGCCGATCGGCCGGGCGACCAAGGGCTCGCTCGTCGACATGCGGCCGGACGACCTCGCGGCCGCGATGGTGTCGGCAGCGCTGGGCAAGGTGCCCCAACTGGACCCCACCGAGATCGACGATCTGATGCTCGGCTGCGGGTTGCCCGGCGGCGAGCAGGGCTTCAACATGGCCCGCGTGGTGGCCGTGATGCTGGGGTTCGATCATCTGCCCGGCACCACATTGACCCGCTACTGCTCGTCGAGTCTCCAGACCACCCGGATGGCGTTTCACGCGATCAAGGCCGGTGAGGGCGACGTCTTCATCTCGGCCGGGGTCGAGACCGTCTCCCGCTACGTCAACGGAAACTCCGACAACCATCCCAACACCCGCAACCCGCTCTTCGACGAGGCGCGGGCTCGTGCGGCAGCGGCCGCCGAGGGCGGCGCTAGCTCCTGGGGCGATCCCCGGACGGACGGCCGACTCCCCGACGTCTACATCGCGATGGGTCAGACCGCGGAGAACGTCGCACTCGCTCGCGGGCTCAGCCGCAAGGAGCTCGACGAGTTCGGCGTCCGCAGCCAGAACCTCGCAGAACGCGCCATCGATGCGGGGTTCTGGGAGCGCGAGATCGAGCCGGTGGTACTGCCGGACGGCACCAAGGTCACCGCTGATGACGGGCCGCGCAAGGGAGTGACGTACGACGCCGTCGCGCAGCTCAAACCGGTGTTCCGGCCAGACGGCGTGGTGACGGCGGGCAACTGCTGCCCGCTCAACGACGGTGCCGCTGCGGTCATCGTGATGAGCGACGTCAAGGCTCGCCAGCTCGGCATCAAGCCGTTGGCCCACATCATCTCGACCGGAGTCTGCGCCTTGTCACCAGAGATCATGGGCCTGGGTCCGGTGGAGTCCAGCCGCCAGGCGCTACGCCGGGCGGGAATGACCATCGACGACATCGACCTCGTCGAGATCAACGAAGCCTTCGCTGCACAGGTTGTGCCGTCGTACCGGGACCTCGACATCGACATCGACAAGCTCAACGTCAACGGGGGGGCGATCGCGGTAGGTCACCCGTTCGGCATGACCGGCGCTCGGCTGCAGGCCACCATGCTGAACTCGCTGGACTTCCACGACAAGCAGACCGGCCTGATCACGATGTGCGTCGGCGGCGGACAAGGGATGGCGCTGGTCCTCGAACGGCTCTGACATTTGCAGCCGTCCGAGGCCAGCGCCTCGCGTTACCTAGCGGTTAGCCCGGCGATCGGGCACACCTCTCAGCCCTGGTGAACTGCCTCGATGGCGAGCACGATCGCGACCTTGTCGCCGATCATGACCTTGTCGCCCTCGAGCGGGACGTTGAAGGTGATGCCCCACTCCTTGCGGCTGATCTCGGTGGTCGCCTCGAAGCCGACACGCAGGCTGCCAGCGGCGTCCTTGTCGGTGCCCAGGAACTCCACAGAGAGCTCGACGGGCTTGGTGACGTCCTTGATCGTCAGGTCGCCGCTGACGATCGCACCGTCGCCATCCAGACGGATGCCGGTGCTGACGAACGTCATCTTCGGCGTGGTGTCGACGGAGAAGAAGTCGGACGAGCGGAGGTGGGTGTCGCGGTCGGCGTTGCCGGTGTCGACCGAGCTGAGGTCGATGGTGGCGAGTGCGCTGGAGTCCAGCGGGTTCTCACCGATCGTCACAGCGCCTTCGAAGGACCGGAACTGACCGCGGACCCTGCTCATCAGGTGCCGGACGGTGAAGCCGACCTCGGAGTGGGCGGGGTCGATGGCCCACACGCCGGAGACGAGGCCGGCGAAGCGTGTTTCGATCGTGGTCGTGGTCATTGGTGCGGCTCCTCGCAACTAGTTGAATGTTCAACCGATTACAGAAGAGTAGCGCGATTAAGTTGAAAAGTCAACTAGCCTGTAGACTGACCGTATGACCGAGTGGCTGACGACCGACCAGCAGCGGGCCTGGCGCGCCTACCTGCTCGGCAGCACCCTGCTCAGTGAGCGGCTGGAGCGCGACCTGCGTGAGAAGCATGACCTGTCACTGGCCGAGTACGAGATCCTCGTCCGACTGTCGGAGTCGGGGGACAAGGCGTTGCGGATGGCCGAGCTCGCCGACTCCGTGAAGAACTCCCGCAGCCGCATCACCCACACGGTGAACCGGTTGGCGGCCGACGGTTTCGTCGTACGGCGACAGTGCGACTCCGACGGACGCGGCGTGATCGCCGCCCTGACCGACAAGGGCTACGCCAAGCTCGTCGACGCCGCCCCCGACCACGTGCAGTCGGTGCGCGACGCGCTTGTCGACCTCATCGAGGAAGATGACCTGGTGAGGCTCGGCCGCGCGTTCGGAGCAATCGCCGAGCGGCTCGGCTCGGCCGGGCCCAGAGAGGCCGGCGCGATCCGCGAGAGCCGGCGATCCGCCGAGACGACGGGAGACGTCAGTCGCGGGTGAGCCGACGGTGGGTCACCCGGTGCGGTCGGGCCGCCTCGATCCCCAGCCGCGAGACCTTGCTCTCCTCGTAGGCCTCGTAGTTCCCCTCGAACCAGAACCACCGCCCGGGATCCTCGTCATCGCCCTCCCACGCCAGGATGTGCGTGGCGATCCGGTCGAGGAACCACCGGTCGTGTGAGGTGATCACCGCACAACCGGGGAACTCCAGCAGGGCGTCCTCCAGCGACTGCAACGTCTCGACATCCAGGTCGTTGGTCGGCTCGTCGAGCAGCAGCAGGTTGCCGCCCATCTTCAGCGTCAGTGCAAGGTTGAGCCGGTTCCGCTCTCCACCGGACAACACGCCGGCCGGCTTCTGCTGGTCCGGTCCCTTGAAGCCGAACGAGGCGATGTAGGCCCGCGACGGCATCTCGAAGTTGCCGACCTTGATGTGGTCGAGGCCGTCCGACACCGTCTCCCAGACGTTCTTGTGGGGGTCGAGCCCGATTCGGCTCTGGTCGACGTACGAGATCTTCACGGTCGAGCCGACCGCGAGCTCTCCACTGTCCGGCTTCTCCTCCCCGACGATCATCCGGAACAGCGTCGTCTTGCCGACCCCGTTCGGTCCGATGACGCCGACCAGACCGGCGCGCGGCAGGGTGAAGCTCAGATCGTCCATCAGCACCTGGTCGTCGAAACCCTTGCTCAGGTCGGTTGCCTCCAGCACGACGTCGCCGAGCCGCGGCCCCGCCGGGACGTTGATCTCGGTCAAATCGACCTTGCGGTTGCGCTCAGCCTCCGAGGCGAGCTCGTCGTAGCGGGCGAGCCGCGCCTTGTTCTTCGCCTGCCGCGCCTTGGGATTGGAGCGGACCCACTCCAGCTCTCGGGCGAGCATCCGCTGGCGCTTCGCGTCCTTGCGGCCCTCGACGACGAGCCGGTCCTGCTTTGTCTGCAGGTACGTCGAGTAGTTGCCCTCGTAGGGGTGGGCCCGGCCCCGGTCGAGCTCGAGGATCCACTGAGCCACGTTGTCGAGGAAGTAACGGTCGTGGGTGACGGCAAGGACAGTTCCGGGGTAGGCCTTCAGGTGCTGTTCGAGCCACTGCACGCTCTCGGCATCGAGGTGGTTGGTCGGCTCGTCGAGCAGCAGCAAATCAGGTTGCTGCAGGAGCAGCTTGCACAACGCGACCCGACGGCGCTCTCCCCCGCTGAGGACGTCGACGACGACATCGCCTGGCGGGCACCGCAGCGCATCCATGGCCTGCTCGAGGCGCGAGTCCAGGTCCCAGGCGTTGGCGTGGTCGAGGTCGGTCTGGAGGTCGCCCATCTCGGCGAGCAGCCTGTCGTAATCCGCCTCCGGATCGGCCAGCTCAGCCGAGATCTCGTTGTAGCGGTCGAGCTTGGCTTGGATGTCGGCTACCGCCTCCTCGACGTTCTCCAACACCGTGGCGCCCTCGGTCAGCGGCGGCTCTTGGAGGAGGATGCCGACGGTGGCGTCGGGGTCGCGGATCGCGTCGCCGTTCGACGGCTGCTCGAGTCCAGCCATGAGCTTGAGCAGCGTCGACTTGCCGGTGCCGTTGGGGCCGACGACGCCGATCTTGGCCCCGTGCAGGAACGACAGCGTGACGTCGTCGAGCACCACCTTGTCGCCGAGTGCCTTGCGCACACGGCGAAGAGCGAAGATGTAATCGGCCATGAAGCCGAGCCTACGGCGACCTAGCGTGCCCGCCGAATCGCCGAGCGCCGCGACCCTTCGGGCGGACGTTCGGAGGCTGCCGCCAGGCTACGAAGCGTCAGCGAGCCGCGGCTGCGGTGACGGCGCCTCGCCAGCCGCCCCGCTGGAGAAGGCCCGCTCAAGGTCACGGATCGCTTCGGCCGCCTCATCACCCGCCGGCTCGGAGCGGGAAGCCTTGGTGAAGGTGCTCACGCCACGGCTGAGATCGTGCCCGACGGCGCTTGCCTCAAGGACGAACCGAGAGTTCCGCTGGCCGTCCTTCTCCCACTCTTCGGTCTTGAGCTTCCCCACGACGATGACGGGGTCACCCCGTCGGATCGACTCGCTCACGTGCACAGCGAGCGAGCGCCAGCACTGGACACTCATCCAGTTGGTGTTGCCGTCGACGAACGTCCCCTGATGCTTATCGAAGCGGCGGGGGGTCGACGCTAACCGGAATCTCGCCAGGTCGGTGCCGTTGCCGACGCGTCGGTGGTCGACGTCGGTCCCTACGTGGCCGATCAGGTACAGCATGGTCTCGTTCATGGGTCCTCCTGCGCTGCGGCGAGGCCGCTCTCGATGCGACGCCATCAGCGTGCCGGGGAGATGTGACCGTGGCACCTGCCGACGCCGGCCCTGTGGACGGCCCAAGCGACCGTCACCACCTGGGGAAACAGTCGGCGCGTGGGCCTACATCGTGTCTTGGAAGTACGCGTCGACCCCTACCGAACTAGCCGAGGGCCGCCGCCAGTCCGGCGCGACAGCGCGCGTGCGCCTCGAGCTCACTTTGCACCGGGGCGAGTACGAGGTCGTCGACCACGTGTCCGACGGCATCGTGCAGTCGGGCCTCGGCCCGCTCGGCTCGGCGCCGGGCCGACCGGCGGGCAAGCACAGCACAGAGAAGCCCCAACAGCAGCCCGAGCACTACTCCCCCGACCAGCAGCGCGCTCGATACGACCGGCTGTCGCCAGGTGTCGCTCCCGGGATTCGCCAGCCAGGTGCTGCCCATCGCCACGAACGCGGCCAATCCGATGAGCCCCACGACTGCGACGAGCATGAGCAGCCACTGCACCACGTTGACCGCCCGCCACCACAGTGGCCGGCGCGCCAGGCCGAGGTCGGTGGTTCCCAGCGCCCGGTCCAGGGCGTCAGCGAGGTCACCCGACCGTCCGACCGAGGCGCGACGCACCGATTCCTGCCACGGGCGCGCCAACGCCACGGAAGCCTCGTCGGCAACCGCCCGAACCGCCGCATCGACCCGCGCCCGTTGCACGGGCGTCGGCTGGGCAATCGAGGTGCGCGGCACCGCGCCGGTCGACAGGTCGGTCGACGCGCCCGTCGACCCGGTAGCCGCGCCGACGTCGAGGTGCAGCCGACGCAGCGGATCGGGCCGCAGCCGAGTCGCCCAACGGGTCACCGGCCAGCCGGTGAGCTGCTCCGCGCGACGCAGCGACGACGCCTCGATCGCGTCAGCAACCTGCGGTACGCCGGCAGCCGCGGCGCAGGCGTCGACCAGCCCGGCCCGGACGTCCCTGGTGACCCGGTCGGGCTCCCGGCCCGACTCTCCGCCGGTCAGCGGCAGCAACGCCTCGGCTGCGCGCTTGACGTCGGCGGTCAGCCGCTGCCGCGCCGCCCGCTTGCGTGCCACCCGCTCCACGATCGCGGCCCGCAGCTCGCCAAGGCCGTCCCCGCGGGTCGCCGAGGTGGCGAGCACCGGAGCGTCGAGCCCGTCCTCCACGAGCAGCCGTTCGAGGTCCGCGACGGCGTCGCCGACCGCCCCCGCCGGGATCTCGTCGATGTGGTTGAGCACGACCATCATCACGTCGCCGTACGAGCGGAGCGGACGCAGGAAACGTTCGTGCAGTGCGGCGTCGGCATACTTCTGCGGGTCGACCACCCACACCAGCACGTCGGCCAGCGTGACCAGCCGCTCGACCTCCAGATGGTGGGACACCTCCGTGGAGTCGTGGTCGGGCATATCGAGGAGCACCAGCCCTTGCAGGTCCGCCTCTGGCGACGAGGTGTCAAGAAGGCTCATCCGGTCGATCTGATGGCGTGGCGGGATGCCGAGCCAGTCCAGCAGATCCCCGGCTGCACCGGGGCCCCAGGCGCAGGCAAGCGCCCACGACGTCGTCGGCCGCTTCAGGCCCACTGCGGCGAGGTCGAGGCCGCACAGCGCGTTGAACAGCGAGGACTTGCCCGAGCCGGTTGAGCCGCCCAGCGCGACGATCGTGTGCTCGCCCGACAGCCGCAGCCGCGCTTCAGCGCGCCCGACGACGGCCGACGCCTCATCGACGACTGCATCGTCGACCCTGCCGCGGGCTGCATCGGCCGCCTGCTCGAGCCCCGCCACCCGGCTTTCCAGGTCGGTCCCTCGCCCGACCACCCGCCGGGCCGCCTCGATCAGCCCTGCCATCTGCTCTCCTCCGCAAGCCGGGCGTCGTCGAGTTCCCGGCACAGTTGCAGCAGAGTGGGCGCACTGCCGATGGTGATCGGATGAGCGTCGAGTACGTCGACGTACCGAGCCTTCTCCTCCTCCCAGACCGCTGCCACCCGGGCGTGGAGCTCGCGCCTGGCCAGCTCCGCTAGCCGGCGCACCGCCTGATCGCCGAATACCGCTTCGAGGATCTTCTGCCCGAGGACGGCGGTGCCACCGGCGACCCCGATCTCGGCACCGGTCACGCCGGCGGTCGACGCGAAGATGACGATCATCAGCGCAACGCCGAGGCCATTGACGCCGTAGGCGAGGAACCGCGCCGTCGTGCGGCGGCTACCACCCTCGCTGGAGACCAGTTCCAGCACAGACCCCTGCCAGTCGCGGACCAGCCGCTCGACCCGACCGCGTAGATCGCGCGAGGCCCTGCCGATGTCGGCCGGCGCCTCGTCGAGCAGCATCTTGCCGGCGGGAAGCGAGCGCCAGGCCATCGCGGCGCGCTCGGCGGCGTCCTCAGCATGTTCCACGATCAGCGTCTGCAGGCCGGACTCCACGGCGACGCTGACCCGCTGCGCCGGCTGAGGTCTGCCGCGCACAGCGCTGACGATCCGGTCGCGCATCTTGCCGACCCCCTGCTCGAGCGACTTCAGCAGCTCCCCGGTACCGACGAACTCCTGCCACCGGGTCAGCACCTCGCCTCTCAGGAGCGTCCCGTCACTGGAGCCCTCCTCGACGGCGGCAAGTGCGGCTGCGTAGGCGTTGTCGACATCGCGCCGCAGCGAGGCAGCAATGTCCTGCTGAGTGGCCAGCGCGGCGGCGACGGTGCGGGTACGGCGACCAAGCGACGCCAACGCCCCGCCGAGCGTCTTGCGGACGATCGCGTTGCGGGCCTCGGCATCCTCGGCGAGGGAGTCCAGCCAGGCCCGGATCGGCCGGACGGCGTCCGTCGGCAGCAGTCCCGCCTCGTCCAGCGGGCTCTCCGGCACCGTGAACAGCGGTGAGTCGCCAAGGCCGCGGGAGGTGAGCATCCGGGCGAGGTGGCTGCTGACCTCGCGGGTGGCGGCGGGCTGGGTCCGGTCGAGCACGACGGCCACGGCGGTGCTGCGCTCAGCGGCCAGCCGCAGGTAGTCCCACGGCACCTGGTCGGCGTACCTGGCGGCGGAGGTGACGAAGAGCCAGAGGTCGGCGGCAGCCAACAGCTGCGCCGCCAGCACGCGGTTACGCTCCTCGACGGAGTCGACGTCGGGCGCGTCGAGAATTGCCAGCCCCTGCGGCACTGCGTCGGTCGGCACCACCTGGAGCACGTTGTGACCGCCACTGGCGCGTTCGCTGCGCTCGAGGTCGGGCAGCAGCCGGTCGGCGCCGAACCAGTGGGCGTCGTCTGGATGGTGGACCAGCACCGGCGACCTGGTCGTCGGGCGCAGCACACTGGTGCGGCTCACCTGCGTCCCGACGATGGAGTTGACGAGCGTCGACTTGCCGGCCCCGGTCGACCCGCCGACGACGACGAGCATCGGCGCGTCCAGCTGAACGAGGCGTGGCACGACGTAGTCGTCGAGCTGGGTGATCAACCCCTCGCGGGCGTCCCGCCCCGCCTCGGCGTCGGCAGCCTCAAACGGCAGCGGGCTGTCGACGAGCCACTGCCGCAACCGGACGAGGACGGAGAGGAGTTCGGTGGGCGGAGCGAGGTCGCTCACGTGAACTCCTTCACCGGACGCTTCGGCGCCTGCGGGCGATGATCCGTTCGCTGCAGGCCTTGAGCGGTCGAGCCAGGTGCCGGGCACATCGCTGTGCCGGATGATGCCGGGTGTGATGCAACTGTCGTGTGGTGATTTTAGGGCTTACCAGCTCGACTGGCCGCGGGCGCGAGCGGACTGGACCGGCGAGCCCTGCGCGGTTCCGGCGGGAAGCATGACCTCGGCGCGAAGCTCTCGGAGTCGGCCGAGCAGCAACCGCTCCCGGCCGAGCTGCGCGCCGTCGGCCACCCCGCGGACCAGCCGGTCGCGCAGCAGGCCCAGCTCCACACCGGTCTGCTGGAACTGACGCATCCGGTCTCGCTCGAGAGCACCCAGATCCTTGACGTGACGTCGCGCCCGCCGGCGACCGCGCGGCACGGCGAGAAACTCCACGTCGGACGGCGGGAACCAGCCGAAGGCGGAGTAGTCCCCGAGGCGCGCTGCGACGACCTCGGCAGTCTGTCGCCGTACGGCGAGCACCAGGGCGACGGCGCACAGCAGCGTCGGCAGCAGCAGAACCAGATAGAAGGCGGTGAGCGCCTCACCTGAGACGAAGCTCGCCGCCGCGTTGTACGCCATGTGCAGCAACACCGCACAACAGAAGCCGGCCACCGGCGCCAGGACCCGGACCGCGCGGTGTCGGTAGCGGACGGCCAGGCCGATGCCGACCCCGGTCAGCATCGTGAACATCGGATGCACGAACGGCGCGGCGACGCCTCGCCATAGGAACAGCCGCTCCACTGCGTCGAGGGCGGTCCCGGTGTCGCCCTTGTAGTCCGCGACCCGCTGGAAGAGCTGGGCGTAGTAGACAATGTTCTCGGTGAAGGCGAAGCCGACGCCGGCGAGCCCGCCGTACACGATTCCGGCGACGACAGCGTTGAAGTCATGGCGGCGCCACCAGACCAGCACGAAGACGATCGCGCCCTTGGCGGCTTCCTCGACCCAGGGCGCGATGAACACGGCGCTGCGCGCCGTCGCTGCATAGGCGTCGCCGACCTGACGCGCCAGCCAGTCGTTGAGCTCGATCGCGATGTACGCGGCGCCGAGCGCTCCCCAGCCCAGCGCCAGGGCGAGCAGCCAGGGCGGCTCGGGGCGCATCCGGTCCAGCCACACGAAGGCGGCGGTCATCGGCACGACCGGCACGAACGCGAACAGCACGCCGTAGACGAGCGCGGCCCGGCCGAAGAGGTGGTGCAGGTCCAGGTAGATGGCCCAGCCGCACATGGCTGCGGCGGTCGCCAGTACGACGACGAGCAGGATGACCAAGCGACTCTTGCCCCGACCAGATTCCGTACCCACCCCCGCCGACGACCCTGTCATCGGCAGCGTCACGGGCTCGGCAACCATCCGTCTGAGGCTACCGTTCGGTGCTGCCCCGGCTTGTAGGATGACGGCCTCGCCGGGCGTCAGGCCACCGGCGCCCGTAGCTCAGCTGGATAGAGCACCGGACTTCTAATCCGATGGTCGCAGGTTCGAGTCCTGCCGGGCGCGCCGAAGTGCTGATCGGTGGAGCGGGGGTCGACCGCCGGTGCGACGTTCGGCCGATTCCTGAACGGCTGACCGGTCACTTTGTCGGGTTTTGTCGGAATCTCGGTCAGGGCTCTCGTACCTTGATGGTCATGTTCGGCAAAGCCCGCCACGACAAGGACGAACAAGGCGTCATCGTCGTCTTGTTTGCGATCTCGGCTCTGCTGATATTCATGGTGGGAGCCGTCGCCGTCGACCTCGGGAACGCCTTCGCCCGGCACCGCGACAGCCAGACAGAGGCTGACTTCGCCGCGCTGGCGGGCGGCAACTGCACCGGCTGCCTGCCGGCGCCGCAGAGCACTCCGCTCGCTTCGGACCCTGCCGTGGCCGCTGTGGCGACGTACCTGCTGAAGAACTGGCCGGCCGACGACTCAGGCCGGCCCAAGCCGACGCTGGCCGACCTGGAGGTCCAGCTGACCAGCCTGAGCTCGAACGAGAACGCCGATGGTCAGGTCTACTACGGGTCCTTCGCCGCCGACGGTACCTTCGACCCCAACGTCAACCAGCTCACTGTCGTCACGCCGCAGAGCCAGGTGAACTTCGGCTTGGCCAACGCACTCGGTGTCAGCCATGCGGACGTCGCAGCGATGGCCACCGTCGAGGTCCGCTCTCCTGGGGTCGACACGCTGCCGTTCTACGCAGCGAGCGGATGCGACTACGGCGAGCAGACGATCGCGCAGACCAACAACGGCCACTCGGCCGACACTGTGATGCTGGCCTACCCCAGCGACACCAACGCCGCGTCCCTGCTCGCTGTCAACCCCCCTCAGATCCCCCTCGACGACACCACAACCGCGCTCACGATCAGCGGCTCGAAGCTCACCGGCACCACGCAGATCGGGTTCTTCGAGTCGGGCAACGGGGTGACCGGGCCGCCGCCTGTGACCGTGCCGTCGACCGGCTTCACCGTGAACGCGACCGGAAGCCAGATCACGGTCAAGGCTCCGCTTCCGACCGGGCTCACTTCGGTTCAGGACCTTTGGTACGTGCGGGTCATGATCGGCGGCAAGTGGTCGGCCGTGGCACAGGGCAGCACCCTGCTCGCTCTGCAGCTCACCGTCGGCCAGCCGCTGCTCACCTGCGCCCAGGGTTCGAGCTCCGGCAACTTCGGAACCTTGCCGCTGACCAACCTGCACGGCGGCGGAGCCGACGAGCAAATCGCCGAGAACATCGTCGGCCCGCTGGACCACTCGCTGGCCACCTACCCTTCGCCACACAGCGACTGGACGTGCACCTCGGCGGCGCCCTCGGTGATGTGGCCGAGCGACGGCACGAACTGCGTCAGCACGCAGACCGGGCTTCCCCAGGACGCGGCGACGTGGGGATTCGTCACTGGCGTCAACGGGCTTGCCGGCCGGCTGACCGACGTCTCGGCAAACACCGGCTGCGCCAGCGGTGGCGATCCCCAGACCACCGGGATACTCGGCCAGTACACGATCAACAACGACACCCTTTCGTGCTTCCTCACCGACACCACCGGGTCGGTGAACGTCGGCGACATCGACAGCCCCACCTACAGCCTCGGCGGACCGGCGTTGTCGCAGCAGATCTACACGTCGCCGCGGTTCTTCTACGTCCCGATAGTGGGGGTGGTGCCGACCAGCGGCGGAAGCTTCTATTACCAGATCGTCGACTTCAGGCCGGCCTTTGTGACCGACCAGATCAACTCGGCCACCTGGGGGAGCCCCGCGACCTCGACCAACGGGCTGAGGCCGACGTCCACAAACAATGCTTTGCAGTCTGTACAGGTCGTCTTCCTCAACCAGAACGCGCTGCCGCCCCCGCCACCCGGTCGCACGGACCCCTACGAGGGCCACGGCCCCAAAGTCATCCAGCTGGTCGACTGATGGACGCGGCCTCGGCCCGCTGGACTTCTTTTCAGAACCCCATCCACACCGCGCACCCACGAAGAAGGAAGGTCACGATGACCGTAGCGAGCATCACCTACGACCCGATCCCCGCACCACTGCACAGCTCCCGGCTCTACCACATCGGATCCGAGAGCACGGCCCACATGGTGGTGTTCGCACTGATGGCGGCCGACCGGTACGCCACGATGACCGCCGGCATCTCCGGCTGGTTCGTCGAGACCCGGCCGGCGCCCGAGGACATCGCGGCTGTCGACCAGATCGTCCGGTCGATGGACCCGACGGCATTCGTCCCGGGCGCCTCCACCTCTGCGCTCCTGGCCGACGTCGGCCTCGCGACCGGCGCCGGCCGGTGGGGCGTCGGCTCACCCGCGTCCGCCGGGCCGGCCACTGCTGCGGCGGCCCGAGTGCTCCAGCCCGCAGGTTTCTAGGGGCGCGGGTACGGCGACGGGAGCTGCCCAGCCCGTCGCCGTACCGCGCCTCTCACTGGCCGGGCTAACGTCGGCGTGTTGCCTTGACGCCACCGAATCGAGACTCCGCCGTGATGAATCCCCTCTTGAGGCATATTGACAAGGCTTTGTCAATAGTCCCGTTGTGCCCTCCCTATGGCCCTTTGTGACTATGTCAAAGCCCAAGGGTCCTTCCTACGATTGTGGCGTCCTGCCATGGGGTGGGAAGGGCACATCCAGAGCCTTCAAGAAGGGATTCCACATGCGACTAGCGCACAGCAAGAGCGCGCGCATCTTCGGTGCTGTGACGGCTGGTGCCGTTGCGGTGACGATCGGCGCACTCGCGGCTCCGTCGGCCGGCGCGGCCAACCACACCGTCCGCGTGAGTGGCACGAGCCACGGCGGCGCGGCAGCGGTCAAGGGCGGCTCCTCGACGATCCTGTTCCAGAACGCCACCGACGACACCGGTGTCGGCATCGTCTCCCAGAACTTCGAGACGACGTTCGACCAGTACGACGCGCAGGGCGCCGACGACTTCAAGGTGCCGAAGGGTCACACCTGGAAGATCAAGGAAGTCGACGCTCCCGGCGTGTACTTCAACGGCTCCGGCCCAGCGACCTCCGAGACCGTCTACTTCTACAAGAACAGTTCCGGCCTCCCCGGCGCCCTGGTGAAGTCGAAGACCAAGACCGGTGGCGACACCGCGGGCACGTTCGCCATCAAGCTGGGCAGGAAGGGCGTCAAGCTCAGCAGCGGCAAGTACTGGGTCTCGGTCCAGGCCAACATGGACTTCAGCACCGGTGGTGAGTGGGGTTGGGAGACCCCGGCCACCCAGACCGGCCTGGCTGCCGCGTGGCAGAACCCGGGTGGTGGCTTCGGCGTTGGCTGCCAGACATGGGGCGTCATGCAGACCTGCCTCGGCGCACAGGGCGAAGGCCCGGACTTCGAGTTCACCCTCAAGGGCGTGCAGTCCTGAGCTGAGTCCAGCAACAGCGACACAACGGGAGGGGCGGCGCTTACGCGCCGCCCCTTTCGTTTGCCCCGCAAGTCCGTGCGGGCCGTTGTGTGTGGACTATTGCGACTGGTGCCAGGTGGTCACGAACTTCGTGCCGTGATGCTTCAGCCTCGACACCGTGGCCAGTTGCTGGCCGGATCCGTTGACCATCGTGATGGCGTCGTTCGGGTAGGTGGCGATGTTCCCCTTGCCCGAGGACCCGGTGACCTTCGACCTTGTGAAGGTGAACGTCCCGAAGTTCGCCAGCGGGTAGAGGCCGCCGCTGCCGGACGGGCGCTCCACGATCCACTCCGCCGAGGAGTTCTGGCAGGTGGAGCAGGACTGCTTCAGGCTGAACGAGTTCGCCGTATGGGTCGAGTCGGTCACTGTCAGCGTGTACTGCGAGCCGCTGCGTACCACCGACGAGCTGATCTGGTCACCCGGTGACACCGAGCTTCCGACGATCTGCACCGGGTTGCTCGGGTACATCTCCCACCACGTGTAGTACGTCGCCGTACCGCCAGAGCACCAGGCCAGCGTGCCGTCCTGCTCGACTGTCCCGGACGTGTAGCCGTCGATGCCGACCCAGAAGACGGTGATCGCCTGTTGGCTCGTGCAGGTGACTGCCGGTTCGGTCCAGTTGGCCGACACCTTGGTGTACGTGGCTCCGCTGGTCGCGGTGTCGGCATAGCCGGACCAGTTGGTCGACGTGACATCGCCGGCCGGCCCCACGTGCAGTGACCTCAACACCTTGATCGGGTTGAAGTGCGGCACTGGTTGACCAGCCGGCGCTGACGCCGACGCCGCTCCTGGGGTGAATGCGACGACGAGCGCGCCGGCCGCAGCCAGTGCCCCCATCGCGGCCAAACCCCGTCTACGAGAAGCTCTCACAAGCCACCTGCCTTTCCGTCGATGAAACGGCTTCGTGAGGTACACGCGGCGGCGGCGACAGGGCGCACCGGGTCCGGGCGGGAACGCGAGAGTCGAGGTGTCAGACGCGCGCAGGCGCCGGCAGTGCGCTCCCCGGGGTCACCGGGCGGTACGGCGTGAGCATAAGCCCGCGACCTCCTCCACCAACACCCTCCGACAGTCGGATGGCCGACAACCCGGTCGCCGACACGCTCTGCCCGGACGTAGCCTGGGAGGCGATGCCCAGCCGGCCGACCGAGGAGATGCAGGCATGACCGACCAGATGAACGCCCGTGAGTCCGACTCCCCCGATCTCGCCGGATCGCTGAGCGCCGCCGACACCGCCCGCTTCGCCAAGGAGTTCTCCGCTGGCTCCGTCAACCGGCTGATGCAGAATGCCGTGGCCAAGACGACGGTCGACGACGTGGCCCTCGACCGCTCGATCGTCACCTCGATCGACCACTCGATGTCTAACGTCCTGACCGACCGCAAGGTGACCAACCAGGAGAAGAGCGGCCGCTGCTGGCTCTTCGCCGGAGTCAACCTGCTGCGCACCGGCGCCGCCCAGAAGCTGAAGGTCAAGGACTTCGAGTTCTCCCAGAACCACCTGCTCTTCTGGGACAAGCTCGAGAAGGCCAACCACTTCCTCGAAGCGATGATCGACATGGTCGACCGCGACATCGACGACCGGACCGTCGCCTACCTGCTCGACGAGCCGATCAGCGACGGCGGCCAGTGGAACATGTTCATCGCCCTCGTGCGCAAGCACGGCCTGGTGCCCAAGTCGGCGATGCCGGAGACCCAGTCGTCGTCGAACACCCGGGCGATGAACCGGGCGCTCACGCAGCTGCTCCGCAAGGCGGCCCGCGACCTGCGGGCGGCCCGGGCCGCCGGCGCTGACCTCGATGGCCTGCGCGAGGCGAAGGAAGACGTCCTGCAGTCGGCGTACCGGATCCTCACCATCCACCTCGGCACGCCGCCCGAGCAGGCGTTCTGGCAGTGGACCGACGAGGACAAGGAGTTCCACCGCGACGGTGCGCTCAGCCCGCTGGAGTTCGCCGAGCGCTACGTCACGCTGCCGCTCGAGGACTATGTCTGCCTCGTCCACGACCCACGCGAGAGCAGCATCCAGGGCCGCACCTACACGGTCGAGTACCTCGGCAACGTCGTCGGCGCTCCTCCGGTCACCTACCTCAACGTCAGCATCGACATGCTTCGCGAGCTGGCGATGACGACGATCGTGGGCGGCGAGCCGGTGTGGTTCGGCTGCGACACCGGGAAGATGAGCAACGGCGACATCGGCATGTGGGACGCCGCGCTCTACGACTACGACGGCGTCTACTCCACCGAGCTCGGCGTGAGCAAGGCGGACCGCCTCGTCCTCCACGACTCGCTGATGACGCACGCGATGCTGTTCGTCGGCGTCGATGTCGTCGACGGCAAGCCGCGCAAGTGGCGGGTCGAGAACTCCTGGGGCGAGGAGCGTGGCGACAAGGGCCTGTGGACCATGAACGACAACTGGTTCGACCAGTACGTCTTCGAGATCGCCGTACGGCGACAGCTGTTGCCCGACGATCTGCAGCAGGCCCTCGACGCCGAGCCCATCGTGCTGCCCGCCTGGGACCCGATGGGAGCCCTCGCCCGCTAGCCCTCGCCCGCAGCCCCCACCGCCGCCGGGGCGGGTCCGGGGGCGCCTACTGCTGGGACTTGCCTGAGGCCGCCGACTCGATCACCGACGACAGCTGCGCGGGGTTGTAGAGCAGGGCGTTGTTGAGCTTGTTCCCGTTGAGGAGGACCGTCGGCGTACTGATCCCGCCGGCCATCGCGGACGACTCCGACGCGGCGGTGGTAGCACTCACCGTCCAGCTCTTGAACTGCAGGGAGCTGATGCACGAAGCCACGTCCGGTGCCGTCGCGCCGGCCTGCTTGGCGTAGGCGACGAGCTGACTGTCGGGAAGCCCGGCGCTGCCCTCCGCAGGCTGGTTGGCGTAGAGCAGGTCGTGGAACTTCTTGAACGTCGCCGAGTTGGTGTAGTTGACCACGCAGGCCGCGGCGTTGAGGGCCCGCGTGGAGTAGGTGGTCGAGGACTCCTGGTCGAGGAAGGCGATGGGCCGGTACTCGATCTTGAGCTTCCCCCGGGCGATCTCCTGAGCGAGCATGCTGCCGCTGGTGTCCTCGAACTGCTTGCAGATCGGGCACTGGAAGTCTTCGTAGGCGACCATCGACACCGGGGCACTCGCCTTGCCGACGATGATGCCGTAGTTGCCCGTGGTGCCTCCGACGCTGCCGCTGGCAACCGTCGGCGTCCCTCCGCTGTTCTTCACGACTATGAAGACCCCAACCACGACGACGATCACGGCGGCCACGATGGCGCCGACGATCATGGAGCGCCGGCGCCGCTCGGCAACCTGCTGTTCGCGCCGCATATCGGCGACCTTCGCGGCCGCGGCGGTGCGGCGCTCGTCGTCACGCCGCTTGTTCGTCTTGGCCATGGATGTCGCTTCCTCGCTCGCCGTACAGATGATCCGGTGGTAGGTGACTCGTGTCTACGGGGTTGTCCGCCGGCTCGCCGATGCTAGACGCTGGCCTCCACCGGGGGATTGATCACCCGATCGAGCGCGACCTGGCTGCGCGGCCAGAGTGCCAGGCAGCCGGAGAGCACGAAGAGCCCCACGTCACGCAGGATCTCCAGTGCATAGGTGCGGGTCGTGTTTTCACCTGCGGCGGCTTGTCCACCACCCCCGAAACAGCCGCACTCGATGCGCAGGCCACGTGCCCACGCCGACGAGATACCGATGATGAACGCCAGCAGCAGCAGGCCGGAAAGCACCGACACCAACCGCAGACCGAGTCCGAGGATCAGCAGGATCCCAATGATCACTTCGAACGCTGGGAGCCCCCGACCGATCCACGGGACGAGCCATTCGGGCAGGATCTGATAGGCACGGACTGCCCGGTCGAGGGCCTCCGGAGACTCCAGCAATTTGAGTCCGCCGGCGGCTATCCAGACGCCCCCCACGATGAGCCGCGCAGCCACGCTCAGCCAAGGCCAGCGGGCACGCAGGAACTCCGCCATCTCACCCTCTCGTCGCAGATGCGGTACTGATGGTAGCCAACGCGTCAGGCGTAGTCTCGGTTCCTGACCAAGCCATGCAGCCGGGCCGTCGGCTCTCGCCTCCGCTGCGAGGCTGACCCCGTAGTGTTTGCCGCGTGAGCGACAGGCTGGTGTGGGTGGACTGCGAGATGACGGGTCTCGACATCGCCGCGGACGCACTCATCGAGGTGGCGGCGCTGGTCACCGACTACGACCTCACCGTCCTCGGCGAGGGAGTGGACGTCGTGATCCGTCCACCCGCTGCGGCGCTGGAGCAGATGAGTGACGTGGTGAAGGCCATGCACACGAAGTCCGGGCTGCTCGAGGAGCTCGCGGCCGGCGTCGATCTCGCCACGGCACAGCGAACAGTCGTCGATTATGTGCAGGCCCACGTCTCCGAGTCTGGTAAGGCGCCGCTAGCAGGCAACAGCGTCGGCACCGACCGGATGTTCCTTAGCCGCGACATGCCCGACCTCGAGTCGTTCCTCCACTACCGGATCGTCGACGTGTCCTCGATCAAGGAGCTGGCCCGCCGCTGGTTCCCTCGTGCCTACTTCGCCAGTCCAGGCAAGGCGGGCCATCACCGTGCCCTCACCGACATCCGCGAGAGCATCGAGGAGCTGCGCTACTACCGAGCTGCGATCTTCGTGCCGTCGCCCGGGCCGGACTCCGACGTGGCCCGAGAGATCGCCCTCCAACACCGTGGCGCGCTCACTCCCCCTGCCGCTCCCGAAGCCGGTAACGGCGCCTCCACCGGTTAGACTTCTCTCGCCGCGGAGCACCCACGGGGTGCATCGCGGCTCCCATGGTGGGTGTAGCTCAGCTGGTAGAGCTCCTGGTTGTGGTCCAGGTGGCCGCGGGTTCGAGTCCCGTCACTCACCCCAAGAGGATCCGCCGTGGGCAGGGCTCAGGGGATGCTCGCCTCAGGCAGTCGACGCGGGGTCAGACCGCGAGGCGCTGGGTGGCGACCCTGGCTGCCGGGTCGATGCCGCGGACGATGTACTCCGTCGTCTCGACCTCTGTGTCGCTCGGCCGGGTCTCCACCGTCCAGCCGCCCAGGGTGTAGCTGACCGAGGCATACCTGCCGACAGCCATCAACGCGAACGCCACCGCGTAGGCCTGGTCCTCGGAGGTCACCTGGTAGTGGCGCGAGGTGTGCATTGGCACGTCGTGGTCAGTGCCGGTTTTGAACAGTGTCGACAAGATCATGGCGGCTCCTCGGTAGTGGCTTCGGCCGGCGACTCCGGATGTCAGTGCGGGATTACCGGTACGAAACAGGCTAACTGGACTTTGCAGACTTATTGACAGAACCTGACAAAACGGTCAACAAATCATCCGGTCGGCCCATCCGAGGCATCATCCATCGGCATCGCCGCCGCAGGCCCGCGGAGTCAGCCCACTGTTACCTCAGCAGTGCGCCGCCCTGGCGATGCCACCAGCCGGCGGCCTCGCGCAGAGTGGTGGGCCGGTCGTCGGCTGCGGCGATGGCTTCCAACGCCGCGTCGCAACGCATACCGAGGCCGTAGAGCAACGCCCGGTCGAGGAGCGACCGATCACCGGTCAACCGCTGCACCAAGACACTCAAGTCGGCGTCGCTGGCGGGCAGGTGACCGATGGTGAGCGCCAGCTCGCGCGCGACCCCGGCGGGAGCAGCGCAAAGCCAGCTGAGCACCCGCGTCTCGTGCTCCGGGCCCGCCAGGTACCGCAGCAGCCGGGCCAGCCTCGGTGCCAACGGATCACTGAGCCCGATCTCGGCGAGGCGGTCGACGACCGCAGCCGACACCGTGGCGCGAAACGGGCTCCCCTGCAACGCGAGGCTCGCATAGTGCCGGTGGTCGCTGCGGGCGGAGAAGAGTGACTCGCGGATCAGCCGCGGGGTCATCGGATCGGCGTCGTAGGACTCCGCGCCAGGCATCCGTGCGGTCGCCGCGTCGGCGAGATGCTGCGCCACTTGCCTGGCGGTGTCCGGTCGCACCCACTCACCGTGCGCGGCCACGGTCTCCAGCCTCCGGTGGGGGGCCAACCCGCGGGCCTCGCGCATCAGCCTGGCCTGCGCCGCCTCGGGCATCACCATGACCAGCTCCTCGACACCGGTCATCTCGAAGTGCCGGGTGCGCAGCATGTCAGCGAGCGCCGACTCGATCCACTTGAGCTTGTCCTCGTCGTACTGCCCGGTTTCGACCTTGTAGGCGAGTGCGGTCGCACACGCCTGGAAGACGTCCTCAGAGCTCGTCCGGGCGAACTTCTCGAGCAACACCTCCCCCGCCTCAGGCGCGCGGGAGATCTCGAGCACCCCGACCGGGTCGTTGATGACCTGTACGGCGGGATCGCTGAGGTAGTCGCCGGTCGCGCGCAGCACCCACGGGTGGGCGACCCGATGGTCGAGCAGGATGCGCACCGCCTCGAACCGCTGCAGGTAGGCAAGCCGGACGCTGCGCGCCATGTCGCTCACCAGCCGGGTGGTGATCTCCTGCCACAGGGTGGAGTGCACGTAGATGACATCTGACGACGCGACGTGGTGTCCGAAGTCGGTCCAGTCGCGCCCGGTCGCCTCGCCGCCGAGCAGCCGGTTGAAGAGCACGTCGAGGTGGTGCTGGAACGCAACGGAGCTGGGGTCCAGCATCGGTCCGACTGCGCGCTTGTTGCCGAGGTAGGCACGGCGCAGCGCGTTGACGACGCTGCTGATCTGCCCTGGTGCGAGCCCGAGCACACGCTCGTACGCCGACAGGACCGACCACTTCGGCATGGCCTTGCCCGCTTCCCACCGGCTCACCGCACTGCGGTCTGCCAGCACCCCGGCCTTGGCCAGCTCCTGGTTGAAGCGGACCCCGAGCGCCATCTCCGGGTCGCTGTGATGCAGGCGGGACATCAGCAGCAGCCACCCGATCCGGGAGTTGACGTCAACGGTCGCCGAGCGCAGGGACACCGTGTCGGTGGGGACCTGGTAGAGCCGGCCGCGGCGACCAGTCGGCATGGCGATTCACTCCCTTGGTGCGCGGGTGGCACTCGGAGCCACCGTAGTCCAGCCCCTTGGTCCGTCGCCGCCGTACTCGTCGGCCGTGGTTTCTTGACGGCAGACGACCTGTCAGCGCTCGGTGGCCTGCGCGCCGCAATGCGAGGGTGAGGGTGGCAGCTGACGAAAGTCACCGTCGTGCAGCCAGATCTCGTGACCGCACACCGCAGTCACCTGGTGATACTCGCTCTGAAGGATGCTGGCGAACTGCGGTGTCTCGATGCCCCACCGGTCGAAACCGTCGATGCGCACCAGCCAGGTCGGCGCGTGCGGGCCACGCATGGTGCGCACCAGCAGGCGCAGCCGGGGATCGCGGGCACGCAGTGGCAGCGACCATGAGTAGGGGTAGGGCGTCGACAGGCCGGACATCTCGATGATGTTGGGCTCGCCGTAGAAGATGATGACGCTGTCGCGAGGCTCGCTCGCCGCGCGGAGCCAGCCGGCAAGGGCGGTGTCGGCCTTTGCCGGGAAATTGTCGGAGGCCGCGGCTGGCAGGAGGAGCGCGCTGACAAGGACGGCCGAGAAGGCAGCGACCAACGTCGAGAGGTAGATGCGGAACCTGGTGTCTGCCCGGCGCGTGGCTAACGCCGCGCCGAGGACGAGCACCGGCGTCAGTTGCAAGAGGTAGTGCCGCCACCAGTTGCCACCGAACACCATGCTGAAGACCGCGTAGCCGAACATGGCCACGAGTGCCACCCGGAGGCTGACGAGGCTGTCGGCCCGCCTGATCGCGACGGAGACTTGCCACGCGAGCAGCACGATGCCGCTGATCACCGCGATCACGACGATGCCCTTGAGCCGGTTCAGCGAGACCGGCGCAGCGGATGAGGCGATGATCCCTGCGGCCTTCTCGCGGAAGGTGAAGATCGCGGTCCAGAGCGCCGAGATGCCGGGCCCGGACGCACTCTGTGCCCAGCCGGCGGTGATGCCCAGCGGCACCACGATGCCGACACCCTCCGCGACCAGCAGCCGCCAGCTGCGCGGCAGGTCGAGCCCCAGGAAGAACGCCCCGAAGATGCCCGCGTCGACGAAGTTCTGCTTGGTCAGGAAGGCGAGCCCGGCCGCGAGGCCGGCGCCGACGGCGAGCGCCAGAGCCACGCGCTCGCGCTGCTCGATCAGCCGGGCATGCAGCACCAGGGCGCAGCTCAGCATCACGAACGTCGCGGCGATCCCCTCACCGACGAGCCCGTAGCCGTCGAGAAGGTACGCCGACCCGACAGCCGCACCGACCATGGCGCCGACGATGGCCCCGCGTGCCCCGCCGATGCTGCGCCCCGCCCACCATGCCGACGCGACAAGGCACAGGCCGAGCGCCATCGAGACCAGGCGCAGCGCGTCCACGCTGCTGCCGAAGAGGCTGGCGAACCGGAAGACCACGATCAGGAACGGCGGCCGGTCGACCCACTGGCTGCCATAGAGCCAGGAGCCGCCGGTGTCCCACTGCTTGGCGACCATCAAGAAGCCGCCCTCGTCGGGCTGCATGGGCGCACCCAAGAACGGCAGCCGCAGGCAGACGGCGAGCACCATCGCTGCCGCCAGGACCCACACCGGATGCGACTCGAGCCAGCGCCACGGGCTCGCCGCCCTGAGCCTCACCTCGCCGAGGCTAGGCACGGCCGAGGCTCGCCAAGCCGTCCATGCCGCTCGGCGCCGAGGGTTCTTACACCCCCCACACGCACTTCTTACGCCCGTCTCAGCCCTGCTCGCCGGTACGGCGAGTGACGACCCCCGACCGCAACGAGTCGAACGGATCGCCGGCGAGCTGCCGGGACGGCGCCCGGCCTCGCTCGACGTACCACTCGAAGCCGAACGCCAACCGGAAGAGCGGTGCCCGCAACCGGAGGTAGAAGGCGAGCGAGCGGGTCCCCCAGTCGCTGCTGGCCTGACTCGCGTGGGCCGCCATCGCCGCCCGCTTGGCCGCCAGGTGCGCGCGGACGTCGACCCGATGGGTCAGCGCGGCCCGCGCGGTGTAGGCGCCACTGAAGTCCGGGATCTGCAGACCCGCCCCGAGAATGCCGACCCGGCCGAGCAGCGCGACCAGGCGCGCGGCGAGCCGCAGTCGCGACCTGTCGACGGTCGCAGCGAGCACCAACGGAGTGCCGGCCAGGTCGGCCGCCCGGCAGCCGACCCGATGGACCTGGATGTGGTCGGGATGGCCGTAACCGCCGACCGGGTCATACACCGTGAGCAGGTCGGCGTCCTCCTCGACGAGGATGGTCGCCAACCGCCGCGCGGCCCCGTCGACGTCCGCGTGCGCGAACGGCGACAGGCCGGACTCCGTCGACCGGGCGTCAGCCCGTGTCGGCGCCGTCAGCCCCGAGTCGGCGTAGCCAAGGAGCACTGTGCGGGCGCAGCCGAGCACCGCGGCCGCCTGCTCGAGCTCGGCCATCCGGCGTACGCCGACCGGCCCGCGCCCGGCGACGTCGGAGCTCACCAGCCCGGCCTCTCCGGCCGTCGCCACCACGAGGACAACCCGATGCCCGGCGCTGGCCATAGCGGCGAGGGTGCCTGCGGTGAGCATCGCCTCGTCGTCTGGATGGGCGTGGAACGAGACGACTGTGTAGGGCGGGATGCGCCCCTCCGTCAAGGGGCGTCTTCGCGTTCGACCGGCTGCAGGCCGGCCTCGAGCACGGCAAGGGCGGCGTCGGCGCTGTCCTGACGGGCGGCGGCAGCGGC
>JAICMS010000213.1 GCA_025929075.1 Propionibacteriales bacterium | reverse complement strand
TCGTAGAGCACCACCCGACGGGTGCTGCCGAAGCCTGAGACGTAGGCGTTCAGCGTCGTTGTCCGGCGTGATGCGTCGGCTACCAGCACGTCGTCAAGGTGCACGTGCTCGACGTCGGCCAGATGCAGGATCTGGGTCCGCAGCGGCCCGTCCGGGAGTGGGCTGAAGTGGTTGAACGCCGGCTCGACGAGGACGGGGTAGACGAAGGACCCGACCATCACCAGGCACCCCAGCATCGTGCCGGCCACAGCCGGCCAAGCACGCGGCCAGCGCCGGGCGCATCCCACCAGCACCAGGAGCAGCAGACTCGCGATCACGATCGAGAGCAGCAGACTTTTGAGCAGGTCGACGGTCCACGGACCCCACGGCTCGTCACTCAGCCCGTACGCGAGCGAACGCTGGTGCCCGATGATCGCAAAGGGCAGCGTGACGAGCCGGCCGATCACCGCGAGTACGACGACGGCCAGGATCACCCGTACCCACCACCAGCCGCGCAGCAACCCGACCAGGCGGGCGCCCAGCGGGGTGAACCCGAGGACCAGACTGACGATGAGGGAGACCGCGAGCGAGGCCCAGCTGAGCCGCCGGGCCGGGTCGGTGTAGGCGTTGGCGTGGGCGATCTGCGCCGGGGTGAACACCTGCGACTCCCCCACGGGCGGCGGAGTGCCGCCCGGCACCGGATGCCACGGGATGAGCCAGGCGGCCACTGCCACGAAGGCGACTGCCCCGACGAGGAACGTGACCAGAGCCCAGCGGCGTTCACTCACGGTGTCACCTGGTGAGCTCGCCGTTCGCGCGCTACCTCACGGTTCGCTGAGACGCCACCCCCAGCGCGCGCTTTCGCTTCGCTCACGAGGTCAAGTCTGACAGGAGGTGCCGCCACTCCTTCGTGAAGGTGGCCGGCGTCAGCCCGAAGTGACGCTGCAGCTCCGGACCGAGAGCCGCTCCCCCGTCCATCGCGCGATAGAAGGCGACCAGCGCGCGTACGCCGCCGTCCTGGGCGAGAAGCCGACAGGCGAGCCAGGCGCTCTCGTACCGCGCCTCCAGGTGCTCGGCACCGGCGGCGAACTCTGCGCTGCTCGGTAGTCGACGTGGCGGGCCCTGGCGGCGCACCACGGCGATGATGCGGGCGGCAGTCGTCGACACCGGCAGCCGTTGGGAGTTCAACGCCACGTAGTCGGCGAAGCCCTCGACCAGCCAGATGGGGGCCTTGCTGGTCGCGGCGGCGGTGGCGACGTGGGTCGCCTCGTGGGTGATCACGACCTGGGCTCCCTGCGGCCGCAGCGGCTCGAAGACCTTCGGGTTGACGAACACGTGGCTGGGTGAACGTCGCGACCGTGATCCGTCGACGGTGGTGGTGACCGCCGCGATGCCGGCGTACTGGCCACGGTCGGCTCCGAGTGCGGCGTCGAGGCCACGCTGCGATGCGGGCACCTCCACGACCAGGCCGCCACTCCACCGCGGAAGCACTCGTCGCACCTGCGGGACCGCTCTCCTGGCAAGCGCGGCGAACGCGTCGGCGCGGGCCGCCGATCCGTCGACGAGGACCATGCTCTGCGCCGAACGCCGGACTTGCACCGGGCCAGCCAGCCACAGCGGCGAGCGACGGTCCCCCCCGCCGATGCCGGCGATCCGCAGGTCGTCCCCGGCCCGGGCGAACCTCACGCGCACCTCGAGATGCTCGATCTGGCGGTCGAAGCCGGCGAAACGCCACATGGTGTCGACGTCGGCAGCCCACGATCCGCCCTTCCTGACCGCGCCGTCGGTGTCCACGTACCTCAGTGTGAAGTCGGCGACGTGCAGCGCCCGGCCATTCCGGACGACCCCGCCGAGATCGGCCCGCGCGGCCGGCGAGGCTCCGAGCCGTGAGCCGGCAGCGGCGTCGTGTCTCCGGACCGCCGACTCGAGGCGGTCGAGAAGCGAGGTGGCGGCAGCCTGGTCCGCCTGTGGTGCCTGATGCCCGCCGAGTGGGGCGTCGTACGTGGATCCATGCTGCGTCAGCCAGACGACGACGCCGATGACGACGGCCAGGAACAGCGAAAGGCCGACCACCCACCAACGGGGGCGGCCGGCCCAACGACGCCCAGAAGGGCGGGCTGAGGGCTTCGGGTCAGCCAGGGCGGACCGCGCCGACGTACGGCATCGAGTACAGACCCGTGACGCGGATGCCGGCCGACGGGTTCTCGGCGTTGACGATCATGC
>JAICMS010000018.1 GCA_025929075.1 Propionibacteriales bacterium | reverse complement strand
CGCCGACCTCCTGCTGACCCGGCGTGATGTCGCGACGCTTCGCTGAGCGTCCCGCTCGCGGCCTTGCCCGTCTCGTCCCATCCCGTGCCGCGAATTGCGGGAAAGTGGCTGGACAAAGAGGTCGAAAGCGAGCCACTTTCCCGCACTTCGCGGCACGGGACGAGACGAGACGGGCAAGGCGGCGAGCGGGACGCTCAGCGAAGCGTCGCGACATCACGCCGGGTCAGCAGGAGGTCGGCGGCGGTCCGAGCCAGCACCAAGGGGTCGATCGGGTGCGGTACGGCGGCCTCGGCGCGCGACCAGGTCGCGAGCCACCTGTCGTCGATGCGACCGGTCAGCACGAGGATCGGCGGGCAGTTGTAGATCTCGTCCTTCAGCTGCCGGGAGATGCCCATGCCGCCGACCGGCACCGCCTCGCCGTCGAGGATCGCCAGGTCTATCCCGCCGCGGTCCATGGCGGCGATGACGGCGGGCTCGGTTGCGCACTCGACGTACTCGATGACCGGCAGGTCGGGATGCAGTCGCTTGCCGAGCGCGAGCATCACCTCAGCGCGCGCGTCGACGTCATCGCTGTAGACCAGCACCTTCATCTGCGCCCGCCTCGTCCTCGCTGATCGGTTGTCCGACCGTCCGACCTCAAACCTGCCTGCCGCGCCGTCTCCATGCCGCATTGTCGTCGACGTCGCGGCCAGCAGAGCGTACGTCGACGGGCCTGCCGCCACGGCCTCCGCGAGAGCCTTCGAGCGACCGCGACGACCGGTCCGGCCGGGGGCCTGACGTGATCGTACCGGCCACCTGAGAAGGCCGGGGGGTCGCCGCACCTGCCCCCTCCCCGGCATACATAATGGCCGGGTGGCGACGACGAACGCGATCCCGGCCTCGCGACTTCACGGCGAGCACGGCCGGCCCAGCATGGTCAGCGTCGGGACGATCGTCTGGCTCGCCAGCGAGCTCATGTTCTTCGCAGCGCTCTTCGCCTCCTACTACACGATCCGGGCCGTCGTGCCCCAGCTGTGGGCTCAAGACACCCCCAAGCTCGACGTCCCTTTCGCCTCGGTCAACACCACGGTCCTCGTGCTGAGCTCGGTCAGCTGCCAGCTGGGGGTGTTCGCCGCGGAGCGCGGCCAGGTGGGCCGGGCCGGCCGGCTGTTCGAGGTGGGCAAGTGGGGGCTGCGCGAGTGGTTCGTGCTGACCTACGTCATGGGTGCGTTCTTCATCGGCGGCCAGGCCAAGGAGTACGCCGGCATGATCCACGACGGGATCACGATCCCCTCGTCGCCGTACGGCTCGATCTTCTATCTCGCCACCGGCTTCCACGGCTTGCACGTGACGGGCGGGCTGATCGCCTTCCTCTTCGTGCTGGGCCGAACGTTCATGGCCAAACACTTCACTCATGAGCAAGCGGTCACCGCTATCGTCGTCTCCTACTACTGGCACTTCGTCGACATCGTCTGGATCGGGCTGTTCGCCACCATCTACTTGTTGCAGTAGCGATATCGGAGAGGGAGTTCCGTGAGGTTCCTGTCGACCAGAAGGCGACACCCGCTGGCCGGGCTGGTGGTGGTGCTGTTCGCCCTTGTCGTCGTCGGCGGCCTCTACTCCGCCTTCCGACCGGCCAGCGCCGACGAGTCCACGACCGACACCCAGCTGATCTCCCAGGGACGCAGGCTCTTCGTCGTCTCCTGCGCCACCTGCCATGGCGAGAACGGACAGGGCGTGCTCGAGAAGGAGGGCGGCGAGTTCGGCCCGCCGCTGATCGGCGTCGGTGCCGCGGCCGTCGACTTCCAGGTCGGCACCGGCCGGATGCCGCTCGCGCTCCCGGGCACCCAGGCGGAGGCTCGCAAGCCGATCTTCACCCCACAGGAGACCGCGGCGCTCGCCGAGTACGTCGCCTCGCTCGGCCCCGGGCCGGCGATCCCGTCCAAGGACATGTACGACGCGACCAACGCAACCCCCGACGAAGTGGCCATGGGCGGCCAGTTCTTCCGGACCAACTGCACCGCCTGCCATAACTTCGCCGCCCAGGGCGGCGCCCTTCCCCATGGCCGGCACGCGCCCGACCTGACCAACGTGCCCGCGAAGTACGTCTACGAGGCGCTGCTGACCGGCCCGCAGCAGATGCCGAAGTTCTCCGACGCGGTGCTCAAGCCGCAGGAGAAGCGATACATCATCGCCTACATCCACTCGATGGCGACGATGCCCGGATACGGTGGCTCGCGGCTGGGCTTCCTCGGACCCGTCACCGAGGGCCTGTGGGGATGGCTGTTCGGCATCGGCGCGCTGATCCTGGCTGCCGTCTGGATCGGCAACCAGGGAGTGAGAGCGGGGAAGAAGCGTCGATGAGCAGCGACTTCGCTGACGGCAGGGTCGCCCGAGCCGGCAAGGACAACCCGGACGACATCCCACCGGGGCAGCTCCCAGCGCCGATCCTGGCCAACGAGCCGATCCCCGACCCCGGGCTGCCCGCCCACGAGCCGAGGCCGACCGACGTCGACTCGAAGTTGGAGAAGCGGGCCGAGCGCCAAGTGGCCGCCATGTTCGGGGCCGCCACCGTGCTGACGCTCGGCTTCTGCGTTGCCTACTTCGCGATCGACCCCCACGCGCTGATTTTCGGCTACGGCGCACTGCACGTCACCCTCGGTTTGACTCTCGGCCTCGCTTTCCTGCTGATCGGCCTGGGCGCCATCCAGTGGGCCAAGAAGCTGATGGCCGACAACGAGATCGTCGAGTACCGCCACTCCACCTCGTCGAGCAAGGAGGACCAGGAGGAGGCGCTCACCGCATTCTTTGTCGGTGCCGACGAGTCCGGCTTCGGTCGCCGCAAGATGATCCGCAACAGCATGATCGCGGCCATGGGCGTCCTGGGCCTGCCGGCGATCGTGGTGCTGCGCGACCTCGGGCCGCTTCCTGGTGACCTGCCCGAAGTGACGGTCTGGCGCAAGGGCATCCGAGTCGTCAACGATGTGGCCGGTACGCCGATCAAGCCCGCCGATGTCGAGATCGGCCAGCTGGTCAACGCCGAGCCCGCCGTGTTCTTCGAGCAGCGGCTGCCCAGCGGGAAGGTGATCCCGCCCAAGTTTGAGGGCGCCGCACTGGAGGACGCCAAGGCGAAGGCGCCGGTGATCCTGGTCCGGATGCCGCCCGCAGACATCCACCCGCTGCCGTCACGCCGCAACTGGGGAGTGAACGGCATCCTCTGCTACTCCAAGATCTGCACGCACGTCGGCTGCCCCATCAGCCTGTGGGAGCAGCAGACCCACCAGCTGCAGTGCCCGTGCCACCAGTCGACGTTCGACCTGGCGCACAACGGCCGGGTCGTCTTCGGCCCCGCCGCCAGGTCGCTGCCGCAGCTGCCGATCGGCGTCGACTCCGAGGGTTACCTGATCGCCATGAGCGGCTTCCACGAGCCGGTCGGCCCGAGCTTCTGGGAACGAGGCTGAGCAAGCGATGAGCACCGCGACCCGCCGCCCCGCGCCGGACTCCCCGATGGCCAAGCTCGGTGGCCCGGCGAAGTGGTTCGACGACAGGATCGGTCTGGCCGGCCTGGCCAAGAAGCAGATCCGCAAGGTCTTCCCCGACCACTGGTCCTTCATGCTCGGTGAGATCGCGCTGTGGAGCTTCGTGATCCTCCTCATCACCGGTGTCTTCCTCTCGCTGTGGTTCAAGCCCAGCATGAGCGAGATCGACTACAACGGCACCTACGCCCAGCTGCGAGGAATCAAGATGTCGGAGGCCTACGCCTCCACTCTCGACATCTCCTTCGATGTCCGGGGCGGTCTGCTGCTGCGACAGATGCACCACTGGGCCGCGAACATCTTCCTGGCCGGCATGACGATCCACATGTTGCGGATCTTCTTCACCGGCGCCTTCCGCAAGCCACGCGAGATCAACTGGCTGATCGGCCTCGGCATGTTGATGCTCGGCATCATCGAGGGCTTCGCCGGCTACTCGCTTCCCGACGACCTGCTCTCCGGCACCGGCCTGCGCATCGCCGACGGCCTGATCCGGTCAATCCCCGTCGTAGGCACCTACCTCGAGTTCTTCATCTTCGGCGGTCAGTTCCCCGGTGACGACTTCATCCCCCGGCTCTACATCGTGCACGTGCTGCTGATACCTGGGCTGCTACTGGCGCTGATCTCTGCCCACATGCTGATCCTCGTCTACCAGAAGCACACCCACTGGGCCGGTCCAGGCCGTACCAACCGCAACGTGGTCGGCTACCCGATGCTGCCGATCTATGCCGCGAAGTCCGGTGGCTTCTTCTTCATCGTCTTCGGCATCACCGCCTTGATGGGTGCGCTGATGCAGATCAACCCGATCTGGATGTACGGGCCGTACGACCCCTCACAGGTGACCGCCGGATCACAGCCCGACTGGTATATGGGGTGGCTCGAGGGCGCCTTGCGGATCATGCCCAACTGGGAGACCCATGTCGCAGGCTTCACGATCTCGTGGAACGTCTTCATCCCCGGGCTCGCCGTCATGGGCTTCCTGTTCACCCTGCTGGCGCTGTATCCGTTCGTCGAGCGGTGGATCACCGGCGACCAACGGGAGCACCATGTCCTGGACCGGCCGCGCAACCAGCCCACCAGGCTCGGTTTCGGTGTCGCCGGCATCACCGGCTACGGCTTGCTCTGGGCCGCCGGCGGCAACGACATCTTGGCGACCCACCTGCACCTGTCGCTCGAGGCGATCACGTGGTTCATGCGGTTCGCCATCTTCATCGGCCCGGTGGTCGCGTTCATCATCGCCCGCCGCTGGGCGATCGCGCTGCAACGGCACGACCGCGAGAGCGTCATGCATGGCTACGAGACCGGAGTGATCGTACGGTCACCTGAGGGCGCCTACAGCGAGATCCATTCGCCGATCAGCTCCGAGCGGGCGTACATCCTCACGGCGCACGAGCGGCGGCCCAAGCACTCGCTGGTTTCCCGTGAGGACGTCAGCGGGGTGCGGGCGCGCAAGCAGGGCAAGGAGCGGCTGCGCTCGCGACTGTCGGACTTCTGGTTCGGCGACGAGATCCCCAAGCCGACTGTCTCCGAGCTCGAAGCGGCGCACGAGCACACTCACGAGGAGAGCCCGGTGGTCGGCGATGGCCACCACGTCGGGATCGAGACCGGCGGTCAGACCGGCGGAGACCCCTTCGAACTCGACGAGTCCACCACCTGACCAGCCGCAGTCTCTCTCTCCCCCCTGTCGAGCGGCCAAGGTTGCCCTGTCGAGAGGCCAAGGTTGCACCGTCGAGAGGCCAAGGTTGCACCGTCGAGAGGCCAAGGTTGCCCTGTCGAGAGGCCAAGGTTGCCCTGTCGAGGGGCCTGGGTGCGGCGATCATGTGCTTGGCTCACTCAGGCGTGACCCGGCATACTGGCCGGCATGCCTGATGATTCCGAACCGGGCGGCATGCAGGAGCAGATCGACGCGCTACGCGCCAGCGGGGAACGCAACCACGACGACATCATCCAACTGCAAGAAGAGACAACCCTCGACCGGAAGATGATCGCCGAACTTCAGGCAGAGGGACTGATCGACCGGGAGCACATCACACAACTCGAGTTGGCCTTGACGACCTCACGGAAGATCGGTGCAGCAATCGGCATCCTGATGGCTACCCAACGCTGCACCGAAGATCAGGGCTTCGACATCTTGTGCTGGGTCAGCCAGAAGTCCAACCGGAAACTTCGCGATGTCGCCGGCGAGGTGGTATCCACCGGAGCACTGCCGAACTGGTAAGGCCTGATCACCTGGGGCGGCGAGACGTCAACAACGCCCCGACGCGCCGACAAAACCGGTGCATTCTTGACGTCTCGGCGGAGGGGGGGTTGGGGGATGGTGGGGGAGGTCAGTGGGCGTGTTCGCCGCGGTAGAACTCGAAGACCCAGCCGATCAGGGCGATCGACCCGGCGCCGAAGCCGATGATCACCAGCCACCAGCCGATGACGATGCCGAGGGCGATCGTCGTGACGCACAGCCCGCACCACAACGGCCACCAGGAGTACGGCGGGAAGAAGCCGATCTCCCCGGTGCCCTCGTAGACCTCGGCCTCCTTCCGGTCCTCCGGACGCGAATCCATCTTCTTGGCGTGGAAGCCGAGGTAGAACGCCACCAGCAGCGCGAGCAGGGTCGTCATGATCAGGGCGGCCGTGCCGGTCGGGTCGCCGCTCATGTACCAGTAGATGGGACCGACGAGCGCGAAGAAGATCGCATTGATGCCGAAGACCCAGGCCTCGATCCTCACCGGCTGTACTCCTTCACACCGCCCCGATCGCTGCTGACACCAAGCTCACTCGTTTCAACGTTCGCCCGGTCGATGGTCACGGCCCCTGGCCGTCGCTGTGACCCTCGACGTCTGCTCCGCTGCCGGGCATCCTGCCCTCTTCGTTGGCCACGCGTTCGCGGAGGACGCCGGTCCGCCCAGCCGTCTCGGGCGCGTCGACCATCGCCTCGCTACCGTGGGCCTCCAACTCGAGCAGGGCGAGCTCGGGGTGGTGCAGGTCGAAAGCCGGGCTCTCACTGCGGATCCGCGGGATCGAGACGAAGTTGTGCCGGGGTGCGGGGCAGGAAGTGGCCCACTCCAGCGACCGGCCCCAGCCCCACGGGTCGTCGACCCCGACCATCGGTGCGCGGCGGGTCTTCCAGACGTTGTAGAGGAACGGCAGCGTCGAGAAGCCGAGGATGAAGGCTCCGATCGTGGACACCTCGTTGAGGGTCGTGAAGCCGTCCTGCGGCCGGTAGTCGGCGTACCGCCTGGCCATGCCCTCGACACCGAGCCAGTGCTGGACGAGGAACGTCGTGTGGAAGCCGATGAACAGTAGCCAGAAGTGCAGCTTGCCCAGCCGCTCGTCGAGCATCCGTCCGGTGATCTTGGGCCACCAGAAGTAGAACCCGCCGAACATCGCGAAGACCACCGTGCCGAAGACGACGTAGTGGAAGAGTGCGACCACGAAATAGGAGTCCGACACCTGGAAGTCGAGCGGCGGCGACGCCAGGATCACACCGGTGAGGCCCCCGAACAGGAAGGTGACCAAGAAGCCGATCGCCCACAGCATGGGGGTGTCGAACGACAGAGATCCCCCCCACATCGTGCCTATCCAGTTGAAGAACTTCACCCCGGTCGGTACGGCGATCAGGAAGGTCATGAACGAGAAGAACGGGAGGTTGACCGCGCCGGTCACGAACATGTGGTGCGCCCACACCGCCACCGACAGCGCGGCGATCGAGAGCGTCGCGCCGATCAGTCCGACGTAGCCGAAGACTGGCTTGCGGCTGAACACCGGCAGGATCTCGGTGATGATGCCGAAGAACGGGATGGCGATGATGTAGACCTCTGGATGGCCGAAGAACCAGAAGAGGTGCTGCCACAGGATCGGGCCGCCGTTGGCCGCGTCGAAGATATGGGCGCCGAGCCGTCGATCGGCCTCGAGCGACAGCAGCGCACCGGCCAGGATCGGGAAAGCGATCAGCACGAGCAGCGAGGTCACCAGGATGTTCCAGGTGAAGATCGGCATCCGGAACATCGTCACGCCCGGCGCGCGCAGACAGAAGATCGTGGTGACGAAGTTGACGGCGCCGAGGATCGTGCCCAGGCCAGCCATCCACAGCCCCATGACCCACAGGTCACCGCCCATGCCCGGCGAGCCGACGCTGTTGGACAGCGGCGAGTAGCCGGTCCAGCCGAAGCTTGCCGCGCCCTGAGGTGTCAGGAAGCCGGAGAGGGTGACCAGACCGCCGAACAGGAACAGCCAGTAGCTGAACATGTTGAGCCGTGGGAACGCCACGTCGGGAGCGCCGATCTGCAGCGGCATGATCGCGTTGGCGAAGCCGACGAACAGCGGCGTCGCGAACAGCAGCAGCATGATCGTGCCGTGCATCGTGAAGAGCTGGTTGTAGACCTCGTCGTCGACGATCTGCAGCCCCGGCCGGGCGAGCTCGGCCCGCATGATCATGGCCATCAGGCCGGCGACCAAGAAGAACACGAACGAGGTCGTGAGGTAGAGGTGGCCGATCTTCTTGTGGTCGGTCGTCGTCAGGTAGTCGACGATGATCTGACCCTTGGTGCGCCTGCGCGGCTCGACATGGAGGACGCGGACCTCGTCGATCGCCGTCACTGCTGTCCACCTCCTGGATCCGACTCTAGTCCGTCCACAGTATGCGAATCGATGCCGCCGCGAAGGGCCCCGATATGCCCCTCCGACTTGAGCACACGCAGGTGCTTGGTGAAGTCGGCCTGGTTGACCACGTGCACGTGGAACAGCATCTGCGAGTGGTAGAAACCGCAGAGCTCAGCACACCTGCCGATGAACGTGCCGTATCGGGTGGGCGTCAAGGAGAACGACTGGTCACGACCGGGGATGTCGTCGAGCTTGAAGTAGAACGACGGCACCCAGAAGGAGTGGATCACGTCGGGCGAGTGGAGATGGAAGCGCACCGACTGGCCCTTGACCAACCAGAGCTCGGGCAGGTGGGTGGGGTTGCCGGCGTCGTAAACGGGGACGTCCTTGACGGCCGACTCGTGCAGGTAGCTGAACGTCCAGGCCCACTGCTGACCGGTCACCAGCACGATGTGATCAGGATGGGCGAGCTCCGCCTTGATCTTGTCCTGTTTCTGCACCGTGTAGAAGAAGAACACCGCGACGATGATCACCGGCACGACGGTGTAGAGCATCTCGATAGGCAGGTTGTAGCGGACCTGTCGCGGGGTCTCATCGTCGCTGCGACGACGGAAGCGCACGACCGCGTAGAGGATCAGGCCCCAAACCAGACCGCCCACGATGAACGCGGCGATCCAGCCGCCGATCCACAGTGATGACATGTACGGCGCCCGGTCGCTCGCGGGGGGCGGCAGGCCGAGGCGCTTCAACTGCTCGACCTGGGCGTGCGAACACCCGGACAGGGTCATCAGGGCAACGGCACCGATCGCCAGTGCAGCCACTCGCCGTACCCAGCGGCGACGAGCGGTGCGCTCGGTGAGATTTCGACTCACTGGCGCCTTCCTCGTAGGCAGTCGACCGTCCGTACCTTCAACAATTCACCTGTTCCGGTGGACCCCACCGGTACCGACGAAACCCTACTCCAGGGTCAGGTTGCGAACCGGTCGAGGTGCCTGGTCGGCGAGTGGTGTCCATCCGTGTGCGCGTACGCCGAGGCGGGGCCGCAGCAACCCGCGGAGACGACAAACCAGCTGGCCACCCAAGGGCGGCCAGCTGGGGACTCACGCACGGAGTAGCGCGAGGACTAGTGGAAGGAGTCGCCGCACGCGCAGGAGCCGGTGGCGTTCGGGTTGTCGATCGTGAAGCCCTGCTTGTCGATCTTGTCGACGAAGTCGATCGATGCACCCATCAGGTAGGGGCTGCTCATCCGGTCGACGACCAGCGAGACACCGTCGAAGTCGGCGACGATGTCACCGTCGAGGTCGCGCTCGTCGAAGAAGAGCTGGTACCGCAGGCCGGAGCAGCCGCCAGGCTGGACAGAGATCCGCAACCGGAGGTCGTCGCGACCCTCCTGGTCGAGCAACGCCCGCACCTTGTCGGCGGCGGCGTCGGTGAGCCGGACACCCTGAGTGGTGGTGCCCTGGTCGGTCGTGGACTCGAGCTGGTCGGTCATCAGGCGTTGCTCCATCAGTGGTCGTGGCGGTGTGGCGCCGGAACTCCTCCATCGTGACACATCCGCGGCGTCAGCGGTAACGTCCGCGACGCGCCCCGCTCGATCAGTGCGGCGGCAGCCGCGACCACGTGCGGGCAACCCGCTCGGCCAGCCGGGCCAGGCTGGCCGCCGGCTCCATCATCGCGGCGTCCATCCCGACCAGGTCGACCATCGAGTACGCCGACTCCACCCCCAGCGCCCGCATCTCCCGGGCTCCGACGAGCACCTGCCCCGCCAAGGCGATGCAGGGCCGGATCGCGGCGGCGGCAACCTTCGCGACGCCCAGCGGCACCTTGCCCGACCGTGACTGGAAGTCGAACGAGCCCTCCCCCGTGACCACCAGATCGGCTGACTCGGCGAGCGCCTGCAGGCCGACCGCCTCAGCGACCAGCCCCACGCCATCGACGCGCCGTCCACCGGCGAGCAGCAGCGCAAACCCCAGTCCACCGGCGGCGCCGGCGCCCTTGACAGTGGCCACTTCGGGGTCGGTCAGATCAGCCAGCCGCTGCAGCTGGCGGTCGACGAGATGTTTGCGCTCCTCGACGACCCCCTTCTGCGGGCCGTAGATGTTGGTCGCCCCGCGCAGGCCGCACAGCGGGTTGTCGACATCGGTGGCCAGCACCAGGTTGGCGGCGCCGACCCGACCTCGCATCGGCTCGAGGTCCACGGCGATGAGCTGCTCCAGCGCATCGGGGCCACCGCGCAGCGCCGCAGCCGGCTCGGCCTCCGCACCCAGCGCGGCGAGCAGTCCGGCACCACCGTCGTTGGTGCCGGTCCCGCCGAGCCCGACGACGACCGTGACGGCCCCGACGTCGAGGGCGCCGGCGACCATCTGTCCCACCCCGTACGACGACCCGTGCTCCGGGTCGCGCACCGTCGACAGGTGCAGCCCGCACGCCTGGGCCGACTCGACGTACGCGACCTGTTCGACCAACAGCACAGCTGTCGGCGTCTCGTCGCCGTACTGGTCGCAGACAGTGAAGGCCATGAGCTCCCCACCGAGCGAGGCATGGAGTACGTCGACGAACCCCGGCCCGCCGTCCGACATCGGCGCCAACACCAGGTCGTCGCCGGGAGCCCGACGCGCCCAGCCATCGGCGATGGCCTCAGCCGCCTCGACGGCTGTCAGGGTGCCGCCGAAGGAGTCCGGGGCCACGAGCACACGCACCCAGGCATGGTCTCAGACCGGGCTGCCGGCAAGCGTCGACCAGAGCACTGCCATGTCGTTTCGCGGGCGGCTGGACCGGGTACCGCTGTGGGGAGGCGATCGAGGCGTTCGGATGGCGCCTAGCAGATCGCCGTACTGAGGCAATCGACCACCGAGACCGACGCGCGACACGGACAGACGAGAGCTCATGAGCACCCACAGCCAGGACGCCCGAGAGGGCCACGACCAGGAGATCGACCCCGACCGCGCCGCCGACGACAAGGCAGAGCGGCAGGAGTTCGAGGAACTCGCGAAGGTCGCTCACCGACGTGCGGCGGAGCCGGCCTGGGGCACACCCGGGCGCCCGGTACCCCCGCGGGCCGGACGCAGCGACCTGTCGCTGTTGTCCGGCGGGCTGGTCGTGGTGGTGGGGATCTGGCTGATCATCGGGCCGTGGGTCCTGCACTACCCGCCGTCCTCGCAGGGCATCAACGACCAGGGGCGCGATGTGTTCGTGGGCATCGTGTTCGTGCTGATGGGGATCTGGATGGCGGGGAGTCGGCGCGTCGACCGGCCCGCCGTGATCGTCACGGTGATCGCGGCCGTGGCACTGCTGCTGGGGGCGTCGATCGCCCCGGCGAGTCTGGGGCGGGCGCAAGGACTGGAGTTCGTCTGTGCCTCGCTCGGGCTGGTGGCCGCCGTCGTGCACTGGATCGCCGGACGTCCCCAGCGGCCCACGTCCCGCATCGTCGTCTGAGTTGCTGACTTGCTGAGTGGCGAGACTCTGCGGTCGGTGGAATCCCGGTGACCGGCCGGCCGGCGCGGCGGTAGGGTCCCGGTCGTGCTGGTCCGACCGATGGAGTACGACGACGTCCCGGCCGTCGAACGGGTCACCGGCCAGGCGTTCCACACGCTGGACGTGGAGACCCGGCCCGCGAACTGGCCGCCCCCTCAGCCGCGATCGCCGGAGCGGGCGAAGCTGTGGATCAGCCGGCTCGAGCACCTGCTCCGCCACGACCCGGGCGGGTGCTGGGTGGCCGCGGACCAGGCTGACGGCGTCGTCGGGGCGGCCGTGGCGTTAGTACGGGAAGGGCTGTGGGGCCTGTCCACCTTCGCCGTGCTCCCCGGCTGGCAGGCACAGGGCACGGGCAAGCGGTTGCTCGAGGCCGCCCTTTCGTATAGCCCGACCGGACCGGGCGTGATCTGCTCGTCGCACGACCCGAAGGCGGTTCGGCGCTACCGGCTCGCCGGCTTCGACATTCATCCGGCGGTCATGCTCGCCGGAAGCGTGCGCCGGGACGCGTTGCCGGTGCTGCCGCGTCTCCGCGACGGGGGCGCCGATGACATCGAGCTGCTGAACGAGATCGACCGAGCATCGCGCGGACATGCCCATGGGGTCGACCACGAGGTCATGGTCAGCCAGCACCGGCTGGTCGTCATCGAGAGCGGCTCCGCCCGCGGGTACTGCTACATCTACGCCAAGGGGTCGCCGTACGTCTTGTCCGCGACCGACGTACCGACGGCTCAGCAGCTGCTCTGGGCGTCCCTGGCAGAGACGAGCCCCGACGACGACGACGTCAGCTTCGGCGACATGACGGCCGAGCACCTCTGGGCCTTCGACGTGGGTTTCCCGGCTGGCCTGGGCATCTACAACGAGGGCTTCATGTGCTTCCGCGACATGCCCGCCTGGTCGACGTACATCCCCTCCGGCCACTTCCTCTAGCCAGCTGACCGCTCGACTCGGCGTGCCTTCCTCCCACGTCGCGGGCAGGGACCGGGCCTAGGCCCAGAGTCAGAGGCCGGGGGCTCCCCACACGGCCATCCACTGACCGAGCTCGGGTTCGATGACCAGGTCGTCGGCGAGCAGGCCCCGCACCTGCAGCTCAAGGGCGTTGTCGCGGTTGTGCTTGCCGATCGGCGCGAACGGATAGAACGTGCCGTGCTTGTAGAGGTAGACGAGCGCGAACCGGCGTCCGTTGGCGTCGGCGAAGACGACCAGCGAGCACAACAGCGACGGACCGAACCCGGCGTTCTCCAGCGAGCTGTTGACCGCGTGGACATCGGTGATCAGGTCGGACAGCTCGGCAGGGTCTCCCCGACAGACCAGCCAGGTGTACCCGAAGTCGTCAACGGTCCGCTCGACCTTGGGGCCGCCGTCGGCGTCGAGCAGCTGCTGGATGTCGCTCTGAGTGCTGGCGAAGGCACCGCCCTCGGCCTGGCGGTAGCAGACCGACGCGACTCCGGTCGAGGTGAATCCAGCGCCGGCTTCCAGGGTGATCGCTGCGGACGGTACGGCGAAGAGGTTGTCCAGATTGGCGCGAGGCGGGTCGCTACGCCCGAAGATGCTCTTGAACAATCCCACGGCTCGATCCTTGCACCCGACTCAACCGTTCGCTTGAGGGTGGAATCGGGTCGGAGCCTTCCGCCCAGACGTCACCACCGCACCAACACGCCGACAAAACCGGTGCGTTAGCGCCGTCTCGGCGGGTGGGAGAAAGGCTAGCTGGTGGGGCGGGAGAGGTCGGCGGAGATCTCGGCGAGCTGGGCGAGCCGCTTCTCCAACGGCGGGTGCGTGGAGAAGATCGACATCACCGACTCGGCGTTGAGCGCCGGCGCGAACATGAACGCGTTGAACGGCTGCTCCGACCGCAGGTCCCTGGTGGGTATCCGTGCCATGTCGCCTGAGATCTTGGTGAGCGCCGAGGCCAGCGCGGACGGCTTGCCGGTGAGGTAGGCGCCCGAGCGGTCCGCGCACAGCTCGCGGTAGCGGCTCAGCACTCGCGTCAGCAGGAACGAGATCAAATACACGGCGATGCTGCCCAGCCAGATGATCAGGAAGATCGGCAGGCCGCCACCGTTGTTGTTGTTGCTCCGGCTGCGGCCACCGCCACCGAACATGCCGGCGTAGAGACCCCAGCGCATCACCAGACCAGCGGCTACGCCGAGGAATCCGGCGATCGTCATCACCGCGACGTCGCGGTGAGCCACGTGAGACAGCTCGTGGCTGAGCACGCCCTCGAGCTCCTCGTTGTCGAGCCGGCGCATGATCCCGGTCGTCACGCAGACGACGGACTTCTTGGGGCTGCGGCCGGTGGCGAAGGCGTTCGGGATGTCGGTGTCGGCGATCGCGACCCGCGGCTTGGGCATGTCGGCCAGCGCGCAGAGCCGGTCGATCATGCCGTGCAGTTCGGGCGCCTGCTGTGGCGTCACGTCCTTGGCGCGCATGGCGGCCGTGGCGATCTTGTCGGAGAAGAACCACTGGGCGAGGCCGATCAGGACCGCGATGACGATGATCAGAACGGTGGCGCCTGTGGTAATAATCAGGGCCACCACGACCCCGACGTAGAGAGCGCCCAGCAGCAGCATGACGGTGCTCATCCGGGCGACGAGCCCCTTGTCACTCCGGAAACGGGTGCTAGCCATTGTGGGTCTGATGCCCTGCCTTCCGTGCTGTGCCGCCGTGGCGGGCTGCCGCCCACCGATTGGCGGTGCGGATCACCGGCTGGCGGCCGGCGGTCGCCGTACCGCCCGACGGTTGTCGTTATCGGTACGACGCCCGCGCCGCCTGGATTGTTCCGGTTGGCCGCCTATCAGGTCGGCCGCCGTACAAGCGGCTGCCTTCCATTGTGCTCCCTCGCAGCACAGACTCCGAGGAAGCCGAAGGCCGGGCGCCTGGCGTGGCCGAGCAGCCGGACCCCGGCATCGGCGGTGAGAACCGGGGCAAGCCGGCGGCTGAGCCTAGGAGTCGGCGCCCGCCGCCGCGTCGACGTCGGCGCTGCGCCCGGGGATGAGACCCTCCTCGTCCAAAAGGTCACGGACTTCGTCGATGGTGGCATCGGCGGGCGGGAGCGCCAGCTCGGAGGGCACGAGCTCGTCCATCGCGACCGGTGAACCCGCCGTCCGCACCTTCTCGAGCAGCTCGGCCAGCGCCGTCCGGAAGCCGGCCTCATCGCCAGCGCCGACAGCGGTCTCCAGCTTCTCGTCGAGCACGTTGAGGGCGTTGAGCTCGGCATCGTCGACGTCGTACTGGCCCTCGTTGAGGATCCTGATGATCATGCCTGCTCCTCCTGGGCGGACTGCGCGGACGGGTCGGACGGGGCGGCCTGCCCGGTCGGCGCCGAGGTCTGCTCGATCTGAGCAGGTGACGACGTACCAGCCGACAGCTGTGCCTTCATCTGCTCCAGCTCGCTCTCGACCTGATTGGTCGACCCCATCTGCTGCAGCTGGGCGCCGATGTCGTCGTTGGGGCCCGACAGCGGATCTTGGAGGGCGCCGGACGCGATCAGCTCGTCGACGGCTCCGGCGCGGGCTTGCATCTGCTGGGTCTTGTCTTCGGCCCGCTCGATGGCCATGCCGACGTCGCCCATCTCCTCGGAGATGCCAGAGAACGCCTCGTTGATCTTGGTCTGCGCCTCGGCGGCGGTGTAGCTGGCCTTGAGCGTCTCCTTTTTGGTGCGGAACGACTCGACCTTGGCCTGCAGCCGCTGGGAGGCGGTGGTGAGCTTCTCCTCCTCGGCCTGGAGGTTGGCGTGCTGGGTCTGCAGGTCCGCGATCTGCTGCTGGAGCCCGGCCCGGCGGGTCAAGGCCTCGCGGGCGAGGTCCTCGCGACCTGCGGAGAGCGCCTGCTGCGCTTGGCCCTGGAGCTTCTGCGACTGCTGGTCAAGCTGCTGGATCTGCATCTCGATGCGCTTGCGGCTGGTGGCGACGTCGGCAACCCCCCGCCGGACCTTCTGCAGCAGCTCCTGCTGCTTGACGTAGCTGTAGTCGAGCGTCTCGCGTGGGTCTTCGGCCGCGTCGAGGGCCTTGTTGGCCTTGGACTTAAAGATCAGTGCGATCCGCTGCATGATGCTGCTCATCGAGCTGCCTGCCCCTTCGGTGACTGGGTACGGCGTGCGGCCCAGCGCCACACGCCTGCCACCCTACGACCCGCCGAGACTGGCACGCCACGCCCGCAGCGAGCCTTGGCCGGACCCGTGGCTACGTCCGCGGCGTTGCCCCGACCCGCATTCCGTGGCGTGCTCGCTGATACTTGCTCTGGCGGCCCCGCCGGTGCTTGCCCGTTCAGCGGCCCGGTGTTTGCCCCGTTAACGGGGCAAACACCCCGTTGACGGGGCAGATCTCCCCCGGAATGAGGGTGCTTGCCCCGTTAACGGGGCAAGCACCGGGGAGCCGGCAAGCGGGGCGGGCCGCCCTGTGCAGTTGGGGAGAGCGGGCGGTTGGAGCGACGGCGGTCGGCGAGGGCGGGCGGTTGGAGCGACGGCGGTCGGCGAGCCGTCGGGGACCGTGGCTCGCCGACGAAGCCGATACCCTGGAGGCCGGGTCGCTGGGACCGGCCAACACTGCCGGTTTTGGCCGGCTCGCGGCTTGGTGCCGTGCAGGAGGCGCGACCCATCCCAAAGGTTGAGAGAGGCGTGACGTGGTTTTCGGTCGTCGTACGACGTCGGAGGAGCCGACAACCGTCGAACCCGACGAGTCGGACGCAGTCACCCCCTCGGGCAAGGGTCGGCCAACGCCGAAACGCCGCGAGGCCGAGGCGGCGCGCAAGAAGCGGCTCGCGGCGCCCAAGACTCGCAAGGAGTCGTCAGCGCTCCGGCGGGAGCGGATGCGCGAGCAGCGCGTCAAGCAACGCGCGGCGATGCAGGGCGGCGATCCCCGCTACTTGCCGCCGCGGGACCAGGGCCCGGTGAAGAAGTACATCCGCGACTACGTCGACACCCATCGGACCATCGGCGAGTTCCTCATTCCGATCTTCGTCGTGCTCTTCGTGGCCGTCTATGCCGCGCCGGCCGCTTCTGCCTTGGGCACGTTCGGCTGGCTGGTGATCATTCTGCTTCTTGCCTTCGACTCCATCCGGGTGATGCGAGGCGTACGGCGAGGGATCACCGAACGCTTCGGCGCAGCCGAGACCAGGGGCATCACGATGTACACGCTGATGCGCGCCTGGCAGATGCGCCGGCTCCGCCTGCCCAAGCCGCAGCTCAAGCCCGGCAACCCCATCCCGTAATCCCTGCTGGCCGGTCACCAGCCAAACCGGCCGAGACGGCCGGGTCGCCCTCGCCGAGACCGCCCCAGCGCATCGGGGATTTCTCGACGTGTCGGTGCATAAATGACCCCCGGCCAGGCGTCTGGTTGGTCGCATCCTTGCGCACCATCCGCAGCCGAGCGGGGGTACGACGGCCAAGTGGCTGACCCCCTTCGCTTCGAATCGTGAGGCGGCGGTCGCCGTTGTGAGGCGCGGCGATGGTCGCCGTACGGCGTCTGGCCAACCGAGCCTGTCCGGGCGCGCCGTAGTGTCGGGAGCATGGAACATCGACACCTTGGCGCATCGGGCTTGATGGTCAGCGAGATCAGCTACGGCAACTGGCTGACGCACGGATCACAGGTGGAGGAGGAGCAGGCGCTGGCCTGCGTCCGGCGGGCGTTGGACGAGGGCATCACGACATTCGACACCGCCGACGTCTACGCCAACACCGCCGCCGAGTCGGTGCTCGGCCGCGCGTTGGACGGGCAGCGGCGCGAGTCCCTGGAGATCTTCACCAAGGTCTTCTGGCCGACCGGGCCCGGGGGGCCCAATGACAGCGGGCTGTCGCGCAAGCACATTCGCGAGGCGATCGACGGCAGTCTGCGCCGGCTCAAGACCGACTACGTCGACCTCTACCAGGCCCACCGCTTCGACCATGAGACTCCGCTCGAGGAGACGATGGAGGCGTTCGGGCAGGTGGTCCGGGACGGCAAGGCGCTGTACATCGGGGTCTCGGAGTGGACGGCCGACCAGATCAGCGCGGCGCATCGGCTTGCCGTTGAGCTGCATGTTCCACTCGTGTCCAACCAGCCGCAGTACAACATGATCTGGCGTGTCATCGAGGCCGAGGTCATCCCCGCGTCGCTCGAGGCAGGCATGGGACAGCTCGTGTGGTCGCCGCTCGCCCAGGGCGTGCTCACCGGCAAATACCTGCCGGGGCAGCCGCCGCCCGCGGACTCGCGCGCGGCACATGAGCGGGCGGGCTCGTTCCTTCGCCAGCGGCTGAGCGACGACGTACTCACCCGCGTCCAAGAGCTGAAGCCGATCGCCGACGACATGGGGCTGTCGATGGCGCAGCTCGCGCTCGCCTGGGTGCTGGCCAACCCGGCCGTCTCTTCGGCGATCATCGGGGCGACCCGGCCGGAGCAGGTCAGCGACAACGTCAAGGCTTCCGGCGTGCGGCTCGACGACGAGGCCCTCAAGCGCATCGACGAGATCCTCGACCCGGTCGTCGAACGGGACCCGGCGCTGACGAACTCCCCCGCCAGCTCGCGCGATTGACGCTCGAAGGGTGCTCTGCCCGCGGCGGAGCTGCGCCGATCGCACGACTTCGGTACGCGGGATCGCGAGGGATCGAGTACGTCGACAGTTCAGAGCTCAACAGAAGGTGACGCCATGGGCGACTATCCACAGCTGCTGCAGACAGCCATTGACACCACCGATGTCCGCGGGTTGGCCGAGTTCTATCGGCAGCTCTTCGGGCTGAGGTACCGGCAGGGCGATGAGCCGCCTCCGAACGACGAGCATGATGACGCCGACTGGCTTGTGCTCGTCGACGGCGACGGCCAGCGCAAGCTGGCGTTCCAGCAGGTCGAACGGCTTGAGCCGACGACCTGGCCGACCCACGACGTCCCGATGCAGATGCATCTCGATTTCTCGGTGACCGACGCCGCCGAGCTCGAGCGGCATCGCGGGCGCGCCGAGTCGCTGGGCGCAACGCTTCGGCTCGACCGGAGCGACGACCCGGAGGAGGCGCTCTACGTGCTGGCCGATCCGTCCGGACACCCGTTCTGTCTCTTCGTCGGCTGACCGGCGAGACGTCGGTTCTGCGCCGACACGCCGGCAAAACCGGCGCATTCTTGCCGTCTCGGCGGGGGGGTTACTCGGTGCTGGGCGGGGGGAGGCCGACAAGTCGGCCGAGCAGGGCGAGGCCGCCGGGTGTGCCCGGCCAATGCCGGGCGATGGCTTCGGGGCCGGCGCGGCGGATCACCGAGCGCAGGACGAGCGCGATCACGACCACATCGTCGAGATAGCCCAGCACCGGCACGAAATCGGGAATTAGGTCGATCGGCGAGGCGAGGTAGCCGACCAGGAGCACCATCCGGACGCGGACTCCGGTCGGCAGGGATCGATCACCCGCCAGGCGTTTCGTGAGGCGCAGGACGTCGGGGACGAGCCGCAGCACGTCGCGCGAGTTGGCCACATCGGGGTGCCGGCGCAGGTAGACCCATAGGGCAAGCGCGGCGGCGAGATAGGCCAGCACCAGTGCTGCAACGACGCCCAGCACAATTCTCATCGCTTATCGGTCCACAGGTCGTCGAGGAGTCCTTGCGCCGCTCGACCCGCGCTGACTGGCGCTACTCCGCGGCCAGGGACATCGGGCCGTAGACGACGCGGTCGTCGTCGACGAGGGTTACCTGTGCGGCCCCGGCATCAGCGAGAGAGCGCCACACCTCGCCGAGCCACGACTCCGCATCGCCCTGGGCGCTGAACTCCGGCACGTCGAAGTCGAGCTCGACCTCAGCACCGTCAGCGCCCTCGACCCGCCAGGTCCATGCCATTGGCCGAGCCTAACCAACCCCGGAGCACGTGATCGCCCGACAAAGCAACGCCGGCAACCGGAGGCGGCTTTGACGAGCGGGACGCCACCGTGGGAATGTGTCAGACACAGCACCACAGCAACGCCTTCAAGGGGCAAGCCGGTGAGAATCCGGCACTGACCCGCAACCGTGAGCCGCCATCCGCGGCGAGTCGGAAAACCCTTGTGAAGGCGCGAAGCGGCTCCTCACACCGTCGAGGTTTGCGGGACGGAGCCGGACAGTTCGACCGTGGCTCACCCGCCCGGCTGACCGATCCGGAGACGTCTGCGGACCGCTCAGCGAAAGGGTTCACCCCATGGCGTCTCCACGCCTCGCCCTCGCAGTCGTCGCGACTGCGGTGGGTTTCCTCGCCTGTACGGCGACCGCTCCGGCAACAGCAGCCGCGACCGCCGTCCCGCACATCCAAGCCCAGCCGGCCCAGGTCGCGGCCGGCCCGATCGACGGCGTCCGGCCGTTGACCGGCGTGTCCTACAGCTACTGGGGCTTCTACCAGTGGGACCGCGCCAAGCACGCCTGGCAGTTCAGCCCGGTCGGCGCCAACGACAAGCAGACGGCCACTGCCACCACCGGCGCCGTCTACGGCTTCCGCTGGGCGCTCGTAGTCAAGACGCCGCGGCCGCCCCGCGCCCCGGGCGACTTCGCCGCGATCTGCGGCGGCACCAAGGCGCCGGCCGGCAAGAAGCGGATCGCCTTCGTCATCGACTTCGGGACGGCCACCGACTCGCCTTCCAGCCAGCGGCCCCCGGCGCCACGCGGTGTCTGTGCCGTCGTACCGTCGTCGGCCACCGCGCAGCAGGCGCTCGACACGGTCGCGAGCCTGCGAACCAACAGCAGCGCGCTGATCTGTGGAATCGACGGCTACCCCTCGTCCGGCTGTGGACAGAAGATCGCCAACGCGACTCCCCCGCCGCCCGACGGTCGTGTGCAGCTACAGCTGGCCGGCAACGGACCGAGCACAGACAGTGGCTCCTCGTCCCTGCCCTGGGTCATCGTCGCCGTCGTCGTGATCGCCGCGCTGGGCGCCGGCGCCTGGCTGCTGCGCGCCCGCCGAGCCTGACGCGGACCGACCGACCGACCGTGAGCAGGCGACGACGATGATGCGGCTGAGCAGTGACTCGACACGTCAGGTCCGCTCACTACGTCCCGCGCACTCGATCACGCTCGCGCGGACCCTGCATCCCGGCGCCTGGTGGGTATGGGCGATCGGCCTGGCCGCCGGAGCCAGTCGGCTGACCAACCCGATCGGCTGCCTGTTGCTGCTGGCCGTGGCGGGGTTCGTGGTCAGCGCCCGGCGGTCACGCGCGCCGTGGGCCTACGCCTTCGGGGGGTTCCTCAAGCTGGCTCTGCTGATCATCGTCATCCGGATCGTGCTGCAGGCGCTGTTGTCGACGGAGTCGCAAGGCGTGCACACGATCGTCGTCCTGCCGCAGATCCCGCTGCCGAGCGGGGCCGCCGGGCTCAAGCTGGGCGGCGTCGTGACGTGGGAGGCGGTCATCACCGCCTTCGACCAGGGTCTGCAGCTGGCGACGATCATCTGCTGCATCGGGGCTGCCAACGCCCTGGCCAGCGCCCAGCGGCTGCTGCGCTGCCTGCCCGGGGCGCTCTACGAGGTCGGCGTGGCGGGCGTCGTCGCGATGACGTTCGCGCCGCAGCTGGTCGCCGACGCGGTGCGGGTGCGGTCGGCGCTGCGGCTACGCGGGTACGACGGCAGGTCGGTCGCTGCCGTCCGGCGCAGCGCGATGCCGGTGCTCGAGGGGGCGCTGGCCAGGTCAGTCGATTTGGCGGCGGCGATGGACAGCCGGGGCTACGGACGGACGACGGTCGACCGACGCGCAACCCGGATGGCGACGGCCGGCCTTGTCATCGGCGGGGTCGTCGGCATCTGCGCCGGCACCTACGGCCTGCTCGGGTCGGCCGGCAGCGGCTGGATGGGGTTGCCGACGCTGGGGCTCGGCTGCGCTTTGGCGGTCGTCGGGCTCGTCGTCGGGGGGCGGCGGACCGGCCGGTCCCGTTACCGCCCCGACCCGTGGGCGCTCCCGGAGTGGCTGGTCGCGGGCTCGGGGGTCGCTGCCGCGGTGATCCTGTTCCTGCTCGCCCACGCCCACCCTGGCGCCGCCGTGCCGCCGTACCCCCTGCAGATGCCCGAGGTCCCACCGTTGTTGCTCGTCGGGGCGCTCGTCGGGGTATTGCCGGCGTTCCTCGCTCCGCCGCCTCCGGACCGGGTCGTCGACAAGGGGCGACCGCGGTGATCGAGTTCGTCGACGTCAGCGTCACGTATGACGGGGCCGCGGCACCGGTGCTGGCCGGAGTCGACCTGCAGGTCCCCGAGGGCGAGTTGTGCCTGGTCGTCGGGCCGACCGGGTCGGGCAAGTCGACGTTGTTGCGGTGCGTCAACGGGCTCGTGCCGCACTTCACCGGCGGCCGGCTGACCGGCACGGTCACTGTCGCCGGCCGGTCGACCCGTGACCACCATCCTCGCGACCTGGCCGACGTCGTGGGGTTCGTCGGGCAGGAACCGCTCGCGGGCTTCGTGACCGAAGGGGTTGAGGAGGAGCTCGCGTACGCGATGGAGTCGCTCGGTGTCTCCCCGCCCGTGATGCGGCGGCGGGTCGAGGAGACGTTGGACCTGCTGGGGCTCACCGAGCTGCGCGGCCGGCCGCTGGCCACGCTGAGCGGCGGGCAGGCGCAGCGGGTCGCGATCGGCTCGGTCCTTACCGCCCAGCCCCGGGTCCTCGTGCTCGACGAACCCACCAGCGCGCTCGACCCCCAAGCGGCCGAGGAGGTGCTCGCCACCCTGCAGCGGCTCGTCCACGACCTGGCGCTGACCGTTGTGTTGGCCGAGCACCGACTCGAACGTGTGGTGCAGTACGCCGACCGGCTGGTCGTGCTACCGGGCGACGGCGCCCCGGTCCGGGTGGGGCCGCCGACGGAGCTGATGGCTGCGTCGCCGGTAGCTCCGCCGGTGGTCGAGCTCGGGCGGCTCGTCGGGTGGTCGCCGCTGCCGCTGTCGGTGCGCGACGCCCGTCGGGCGGCGAGGGGGCTGCGCCGGCGGCTGGCCGACAATCCGGAGGCCGCGACAGCGGCTGGTCCGGCGGCGACCGTTGCGGCGACAGGTCCGGTCGAGGAGCCGTTGGCGCAAGTGCGGCATGTGGTCGTGCGCTACGGCGCCGTACCGGCCCTGCGTGGCGCCAGCCTCGATGTCCGGCCTGGCGACGTGGTCGCCTTGATGGGGCGTAACGGCGCCGGCAAGTCGACGCTTCTCAAGGCGTTGGTAGGCCTGGTCGAGCCCGCCTCCGGCGACGTACGCGTCGGCGACCTCCGGCCGGCGCGCAGCAAACCGTCCACAGTGGTCAAGGTGGTCGGGCTCGTTCCACAGGAGCCGACCGACATCTTGTACGCCGACTCGGTCGGTGCCGAGTGCGCCGCCGCCGACCGCGAGGCAGCGGCCGAGCCGGGCAGCTGCCTCGCGTTGGTGAGACGGGTTGCCGGCGACGTACCGCTCGACCGACATCCGCGCGACCTGTCCGAAGGGCAGCGCCTCGCGCTCGCGCTGGCCGTGGTCTTGACGGCCGCCCCGCGCCTCATGCTGCTCGACGAACCCACCCGTGGGCTCGACTATGGCGCCAAGCGCCGCCTGGTGACGACGCTGCGCGGGCTGGCCGACGCCGGACACGCGGTGGTCCTCGCCAGCCACGATGTCGAGCTGGTGGCCGAGGTCGCCACCCGGGTCGTGGTGTTGGCCGACGGTGACGTCGTGGCCGACGGCCCGACGGCGCAGGTGGTCACCGCCTCGCCGATGTTCGCGCCCCAGGTCGCCAAGATTCTCGCTCCAGGGCCGTGGCTGACCGTCACCCAGGTCGCCGCCGCCCTCCCCGCCGAGACGCCAACAATGCGCCGGTTTTCGCGGCGTGTCGCTGCAGAAGTGACGTTTCGGCGCGGAGGCGACCCAACGGCCGAGGACGCCCCATGACTCCGGACCCGGCACCCCGCCTCGCCCACAGCGGCACTGCGGCAGCGACCGATGACGCCACCGTCACGTCCTCCGCCGTCACGGGCGGCGAACCCGGTTCTGTCGCAACCAATCGGGCCGCGACGGCTGCGCAGGCGCGTGGGTCCCGGCAGCCACACGCCATCCTTCCCTTACGCCTCCGGTCGGCGCTGGTCCTGGCTCTGGTGTCGCTGGTCGGGTTGGCCGCCTATACGTGGCCGTTCTTCCTCACCCCGGGCGCCGCGCTCGACAACTCGCATGGAAGCGACGCGCCGTGGTTCTTCGTGGCGTTGCTGCCCTTGCTGGTCGCCGTCGTGGTTGCAGAGATCTCGGCCGGCGGGATCGACGCCAAGGCCGTGGCGCTGCTCGGGATGCTCGCGGCCGTCGGGGCCGCTCTCCGCGCGCTCGGCCCGGGCGCGGCCGGACTCGAGCCGAGCTTCATCGTCATCGTGCTGGGCGGCCGGGTGTTCGGTCGCGGCTTCGGCTTCGTGCTGGGCTCCCTCACGATCTTCGCCGGTGCGCTCGTGACCGGAGGCGTCGGCCCGTGGATGCCGTTCCAGATGTTCGCGGCTGGATGGGTGGGGTTGTTCGCCGGGATGCTTCCCCGCTGTCACGGCCGGGTCGAGTTGGCGATGCTTGCCGGGTACGGCGCCGTAGCCGGACTGGTTTACGGCGGGCTGCTCAACCTGTGGTTCTGGCCCTTCGGGGCCTACTCCCCCGAGGTGAGCTACATCCCCCACGCCGGGCTCGGGGTCAACCTCCACCACTACGCCGTCTTTTGGGCAACCACCTCGTTGGGGTGGGACATTCCTCGCGGCCTGCTCACCGGCCTCGCGGTTCTGGTCGCCGGCCGCCCGGTGATGGCGGCCTTGCGCCGCGCCGCCCGCCGGGCCAACTTCGGCTGAGCGTCCACCCCTCCCAGGAGTCACGCTTCGCGCGCCGAGGGATCACGGTTCGCCCTCCCGCGGGTCACGGTTCACCGACCGGGCGCTCTGGCAGCGGCCGACGCATCCAGCGTTCGGGCGGCTCCCCCGCGTCGACGTCCGCAAGCTCGGCGTCGACGAAGCCGCAGCGGCGGTAGAGGTCGATCGCAGAAGCATTGCCCACCCGAACCGTGAGCGCGACCTCCGTCGCCCCTTTCTCGGCGGCCCATTCGACGACCGCGCGCACGAGCGCATCACCAACGCCCTCGCCCCTGTGCTCGGGCGCCACCCACATGGAGATCAGCTCGGCAGGCTTGTCTGAGGCGGTCATGCCGCCGCTGACCTGGCCGGCCGGACGCCCATCGACGACCGCGACCAGGTTCAACGCGACGGCGCCGAGCCGGTCGCGCCAGCGAGACTCCGGCGCGTCCTGCCAGTCAACGAGACGCGACCCGAAGGCATCGGGTGCCTCGGCGAGGGCGGCGAGTCGCACCTCGCGCCACAGCTGCCAGTCATCGGGGGTCAGCTGCCGCAGAGTCGTCGTCACGCCGAATATCCTCCCCACCCGAGGCCGTGGACGACCAGCCGGTTTCCGCGCGCGTTGCGCTGCAGTCGAGGCAGGCTGGGATTGCCTCCGGTACGGCGATCGGCCAGCCGCCGCCGAGACGTCACTTCTGCGCCAACAGGCCGGGAAAACCGGTGCGTTAGCGCCGTCTCGGCGGGAATGGAGGGGTGGTGATGAGCATGACGTTGCAGGTCCGGACCGGCAGCTCCGATTGCGTGCTGGACCTGACCGACAGATGTCGAAGCTTCGTCCAGCAGGCGACCGTGGACGGTGACCAGCGCGACGGGCTCCTCCATGTCTTCGTGCCGCACGCGACCGCGGGGCTGGCCATTCTGGAAACCGGCTCTGGCAGCGACGACGACCTGCTCGGCGTGCTCGACGACCTGCTTCCGGCCGACGACCGCTGGCGGCATCGTCACGGGAGCCGTGGGCACGGCCGGTCGCATGTGCTGCCGGCCCTGTTGCCGCCGTACGCCACGATCCCGGTGGTCGACGGACGCCTGTTGCTCGGCACCTGGCAGAGCATCTGCCTGGTCGACATCAACATCGACAACGCCGAACGCGAGGTCAGGCTGACATTGCTGCCGGCCTGACCCCGCGACCGGAGGTGGGCGGTCGCCGCTCAGCTCAGCGACCGCCGGGTGGGGCGCTCCGCCGGGCCCGGGTGGACTGCGGCGGCGGAGCGCCCGACTCCCCTACTACGCGCGGCCATCGCACCCGGTTCAACCCCCCGCGCAACTGCGGAAACGGGGCTGCTTGCCGTCCGATTTGTCCAGCCACTTTCCCGCCCTTCGCGGCAGGGTCAGGGGTCCGGGCCGCTGGTCAGGAGGCTGACGAGCCCGGGGTGACGAACGGCGGCTTGGTGACCACGAACGTCTCCCGTCGACCTCGTACGTCGACAGCCACCTCACGTCCGTCGGTCACCGCCCGGTCGAGCAGCGCCAAGCCGACGCCCACCCGCCGGGTCGGCGAGAAGGTGCCTGACGTCACCGCGCCGACCGACCCCTCCCCGTCGACGTACACGTTCATCCCGGGCCGCGGGATGCCGCGGCCGGCCGCGACCAGGCCACGCAAGAACCGGGCCGGCTTGGCGGCCCGCTCGGCACGCAGCGCTTCGTGACCCCAGAACTCCGGCTTGTCCCAGCCGACCGCCCAGCCGAGCCGCGCCTGCACCGGCGAGATCGAGGGCGAGATGTCCTGGCCGTGTAGCGGATAGCCCATCTCGGTCCGTAGCGTGTCGCGGGCCGCCAACCCGGCCGGCACGACGCTCGGCTTCTCACCGGTCCCCGCCCCCAGTAAGGCATCCCACACCGCACCGGCCGCCTCCCTCGGTACGACGAGTTCGTAGCCCCGCTCGCCGGTGTAGCCGGTGCGGCACACCACAACCGGCACCCCCCCGCGCTCGACCTCGACGAACGACATGTAGTCGTGCCCCACCGGCAGACCCGCCGCGCTCAGCACCTCATCGCTGCGCGGCCCCTGCACCGCGATCACCGCGAAGTCGTCATGGCGGTCGACCACCTCGACTCCCGCCGGACCCGCCTCGCTGAGCCGCCGGGCAACCTCGGCGGTGTTCGCCGCGTTCGGGATCAGCAGCACGTCGTCGTCGCCGCGCAGATAGCCGATCAGGTCGTCGACAACGCCGCCGTCCTCGGCGCAGCACAGCGTGTACTGCGCCTGACCGGGTGCGATGCGGTCGAGGTCGTTCGTGAGGCAGCGGTTGACGAAGTCCGCCGCTCCGGGACCCCGTACGACGACCTTGCCGAGGTGGCTGACGTCGAAGACTCCCACCGACTCCCGGACCGCCCGGTGCTCCTTGACGGCGCCGCCGCCCTTGTACTCCAGCGGCATCGACCAGCCGCCGAACTCGGCGAACTTCGCGCCCAACGCAACGTGCCGATCGTGCAGGGGCGAGGTCTTCAAACCGTCATCGGCACCAGCCGGCTCGCTCATGGCTCGAACCTATCGCCGCGAGACACTAAACTCCGCTGCGATCGGCCGCCCCGATCGCCGTACCCCTCGACCACGGGGCAGCCAACACCCACCCGCGTCGAGGTCCGGCCCGCGATTGGGTACCGCCGACTCGGTGATAGCCGTCCACAGCCGCCGGCGACCCACTCCACCGTCCACAGCCTCCGACCCTCCACAGCCTCCGACCCTCCACACCCTCCACCCCTGCAACGCGAGGACACCACCGTGAGCACCGTGACCCTGACCACCACCGCCCCCGCCTCCGTCAAAGCCGACGCCATCGTGGTCGGCGTCTACAGCGTCGACGACGGCGTCACCTTCGCGCCCGGCCCCAAGGACGTCTCAGCGGTGACGAAGAACCTGCCGGCGACGCTGAAGCCGCTGGGCGTCTCGGGCAAGGTCGGCGATGTGACCAAGCTGCCGTCGACAGGCAAGGTGAAGGCGCCGGTCGTCGTGCTGGCCGGCATGGGTCCGGCCGGTGGCGACAACGACGTCGATCTCGAGTCGCTTCGCCGCGCCGCTGGAGCAGCCGCGCGATCGCTGGCCGGCTGTGCCAGCGTCGCGTTCGCCCTGCCGTCTAGCAGCGCGGAGCAGGTGCGAGCCGTGGCCGAGGGAGCGCTGCTCGGCGGCTACGCCTACGACCGCTACCTCGCCAAGAAGCACGAGCCGATCGGCGAGTACGTCGTCATCAGCGACACCGCCCGCTCCCGCGGAACCCAGGACGCGGTCAGGCACGCCGAGGCCGTCGCGGCCGCCGTCAACTTCGCCCGCGACCTCGTCAACATGCCGCCGAACGACCTCTACCCCGAAACCTTCGCCGAGGCCGTCCAGGCGCGCAGCAAGAGCACCAAGGTCACCATCTCAGTGACCGACGACAAGACTCTGGCGGCCAAGGGGTACGGCGGCATCCTCGGCGTCGGCAAGGGATCCAACCGCCCACCCCGTCTCGTCAAGCTGGGCTACTCGCCACGCCGGGCGGTGGCGCACCTCGCGCTCGTCGGCAAGGGCATCACCTTCGACTCCGGCGGTCTGTCGATCAAGACCGGCAACGGGATGATGACGATGAAGTGCGACATGGCCGGTGCCGCCGCGGTCTGTGCAGCAACCTTCGCGATCGCCGACCTCGGCCTGCCGATCCGGGTCAGCGCCTATGCGTGCCTGGCGGAGAACATGCCGTCCGGTCACGCGAGCAGACCCGGTGACGTGCTCACGATGTACGGCGGCAAGACGGTCGAGATCCTCAACACCGACGCCGAGGGGAGGCTGGTGCTTGCCGACGGGATCACCACCGCGTCGGAAGAGAAGCCCGACCTGATCGTCGACGTGGCCACCCTGACCGGCGCCTGTGTGGTGGCCCTCGGCCACCACACCTCCGGCGTGTTCACCAACGACGACGATCTGCACGTCGAGATCCCGCGGGCCGCCGAGCGCGCAGGCGAGCAGATGTGGGCGATGCCGATCCCCGAAGAGATGAAGGAGAAGGTCCGCACCACCAAGATCGCCGACTTGAGCCAGCACAACCCCGAGCCGTACGGCGGGGCGAGCTTCGCGGCGGCCTTCCTGCGCGAGTTCGTCGGTGACGGCCTCCGGTGGGCACACCTCGACATCGCCGGACCGGCGTTCAACGACTCCTCCCCGAGCGGCTACACACCCAAGGGCGGGACCGGAGCCGCCGTACGCACGCTGGTGCAGTTGGCGGTCGACAGGGCCGGCCGAGACCGCTAGCCGCGTCGGCTGCGGCTACTCGGCCTCCTCGGCCGTCCGCGGCCGTCCACGGTTGCGCTTGTTCCACTCCCGCATCCGGGCCGGGTAGCCGACGACGGCAGCGTCGTAGCTGGGGATGCCGGCCCGGTTGGCGAACTCGTGGGCCCACTGCGGCGACGGCACCCGCCGCCGCGTCCACTCGCCGTCGATGGCGACGAGCAGGAGGGTGGTGTCGGTCACAGCGGTCCGCGGCTCGACGTACCCCTCGATCCCTCGACGAGTGCTGACCCACTCCCGCAGGTACCGCATATCGTCGGACTCCGCGGCGCGCAACGTGCCCGGCCGCTCGCGTCGGCGGCGCAGAAATCCGAGCAAGAAAGGCCCCTTTCGTCTGCCTGTTACAAGTATCGCGTAGGGGAGCCACCCGACCGGTGAAATCGAGCCGGAAGGGTGGCGGCGGACCGTCACCAGCCCCTCCGACTCGGCTGCGTGCTGCCAAGCCCCGACCCGCCCGGCCAAGTCGCGATGGGAGGATGGCCACGGGTCTCGCCGGCGCAACGCAGCAGACCACGAGACGCTCGACCACGAGACAGGAGGACGCGGTGGCAGACAGCGGGGAGAGCTTCGACGTCGTCATCCTCGGTGGTGGAAGCGGCGGCTACGCCTGCGCGCTGCGGGCCGCAGAGCTCGGCCTTTCGGTCGCGCTCGTCGAGAAGGACAAGGTGGGCGGCACCTGCCTGCACCGTGGTTGCATTCCCACAAAGGCACTGCTGCACGCCGCCGAAGTCGCCGATGCGGCGCGCGATGCCGGCCAGTTCGGCATCAAGGCGACCCTCGACGGCGTCGACATGAGTGCCCTGAACTCGTACAAGGACGGCGTCGTCGCCCGGCTCTACAAGGG